>NZ_RCNW01000114.1:0-55707 GCF_004307605.1 Pseudomonas sp. Sample_24 | reverse complement strand
TGAAGAACGCCAAGGAAGAAGGCGTGAAATTCCTCTACAACCGCCAGCCGATCGCGATTGTCGGCGAAGACAAGGTCGAAGGCGTGAAGGTGGTCGAGACCCGTCTCGGCGAGCCGGATGCCCGTGGCCGCCGCAGCCCAGAGCCGATCCCGGGCTCCGAAGAGATCATCCCGGCCGATGCCGTGGTCATCGCCTTCGGTTTCCGTCCGAGCCCGGCGCCTTGGTTCGAGCAGTTCAGCATCCAGACCGACAGCCAGGGCCGCGTCGTGGCGCCGGAACAAGGTCAGTACAAGCACCAGACCAGCAACCCGAAAATCTTCGCCGGTGGCGATATGGTTCGCGGTTCCGACCTGGTGGTAACGGCGATCTTCGAAGGCCGCAATGCGGCTGAAGGGATCCTGGATTACCTGGGCGTCTGACCCCCGGTCGAAACTGCAACGCAATACCTGTGGGAGCTGGCTTGCCAGCGATGCAGAAACCTCGGTTTTCAACGTAGACCGAAGTGATGCCATCGCTGGCGAGCCAGCTCCCACAGTGCTTTGTGGTGTTGCGAGTTACGGGTTTCCCCGCGACAAATTGACCCGATAGACAAAAGGTGCGGCGCTTGCCGTGCCTTTTGCGTCCGGCTCTGAGAAAATGCCCGCACTTTTTTTCCGGATGCCGACATGACTGCCCTGAAGAACGACCGTTTCCTGCGCGCCCTGCTCAAGCAACCTGTTGACGTCACCCCTGTGTGGATGATGCGTCAGGCTGGTCGCTATCTGCCTGAATACCGCGCCAGCCGTGCCAAGGCCGGCGATTTCATGAGCCTGTGCATGAACCCGGCGTTCGCTTGCGAAGTCACGATGCAGCCGCTGGACCGCTATCCACAACTGGACGCGGCCATCCTGTTTTCCGACATCCTGACCATCCCTGATGCCATGGGCCAGGGCCTGTACTTCGAAACCGGCGAAGGTCCGCGCTTCAAGAAAGTCGTCAGCACCCTGGCCGACATCGAAGCCCTGCCGATCCCCGATCCACACAAAGACCTGGGCTACGTGATGGATGCGGTCAGCACCATTCGCCGGGAACTGAACGGGCGCGTTCCGCTGATCGGTTTCTCCGGCAGCCCGTGGACCCTCGCCACCTATATGGTCGAAGGCGGCTCGTCGAAAGACTTCCGCAAGACCAAAGCGATGCTCTACGACAACCCGCAAGCCATGCACCTGCTGCTGGACAAGCTCGCACAGTCGGTCACCAGCTATCTCAACGGCCAGATCATGGCAGGTGCGCAAGCGGTGCAGATTTTCGACACGTGGGGCGGCAACCTGTCGGCAGCGGCGTACCAGGAGTTCTCGCTGGCCTACATGAAGAAAATCGTCAGCGGTTTGATTCGAGAGCACGAAGGGCGCAAGGTGCCAGTGATCCTGTTCACCAAGAACGGCGGTCTGTGGCTGGAAAGCATCGCCGAGGCGGGCGCCGATGCACTGGGCCTGGACTGGACCTGCGATATCGGTAACGCCCGTGCCCGTGTCGGTGACAAGGTCGCGCTGCAAGGCAACATGGACCCGACCGTGCTTTACGCCAAGCCTGAAGCGATTCGCAATGAAGTGGGCCGCATCCTCGCCAGCTACGGCAAGGGCAGTGGCCACGTGTTCAACCTGGGGCACGGCATCACGCCGGAAGTCGACCCGGAACATGCCGGCGCGTTCTTGCGCGCGGTGCATGAGTTGTCGGCGCAGTATCACGAGTAACTGTTTTCGCGGTAATTGACAGCCTGTCCGGCCTGGCGCCCGACAGGCTTTTTCATGCCCACCTTTTGCTGTTTGCTTTTGGGTTACCGCTTGTAAGAACTATGTCGTCTCGTGTCAGAGTATTAGTCGTAGAGACTGTTCCCGCGGCTAGGAGAGACTTTCCCTACATAGAAAACGCCATCATCCAAGTAAGGTTTCAGACACTTGTTCATCCCCGAGGATGAGCAACATCGCAAACAGTGGCGCCAGCAATGCGCGCCTTAAATTTCGATAAGCAGTCTGGAATTCATTTGATGAAAAATACTTCTTACAAGGGAAGTGCGTTTGCTGCCTGCACTTCTTCAATGATCCTGTTATCGGCAATGTTGGCATCTCAAGGTGCTTTTGCTCATGGTTATCTGGAAACACCGCCGTCGCGTGCACTGGCCTGTCAGAAAGGTGTGAATACCAACTGTGGCGGCGCGCAATACGAGCCACAAAGTGTCGGTGAAACCTTCAAGGGCTTTCCCGCTGGTGTCGGTGGCGCGCCTTTGCAGGGGCCAGTCGATGGCAAGATTGCAAGCGGCGGTCACTCGAGCTTCTCCGCCCTGGACGCCCAATCAGCGACCCGTTGGCAACTGACGGAAATCAAGGACCGCACGATTGATTTCCAGTGGCGCTACACGGCCGCTCACCCAGCCACCAAACACGAATATTTCATTAGCCGAAACGGCTGGAACCCGAACGAAGCGCTCAAGCGTGCCACGTTCGAAAGCACGCCGTTCTGCACCATCGACGGCGGCAATCAGAAACCGTCAAACAGTGACAAACACAACTGCACCATCCCTGCTGACAAATCCGGTCACCACGTCCTTTTGGCAATCTGGACCGTCGGCGACACCGACGCCGCGTTCTACAACGTGGCAGACGTGAACATCCTGGCAGAACCCGAGCTGCCGGGTGGCTGGGCTTCCGTGGGCAGCATTTCGCCTTCGACCGCGTTGCTGGTCGGGGACAAGGTCAAGGCACGTGCGTTCTCCGCCAATGGCGAGAACCCTGAATACAGTGTCGAGATTGCCATCGAGTCGGCCGATGAAGGCTCGCCCGCCAATTGGTCGTTCAAGTTGGCAGAAGCTATCAACAAGGCTCATAAACTGGTTCGCGCAGGCGTTCGCGATGAAAGCGGCAACATCGAACCGGTCAAAGGTAACAACAGCGTATACGCACAGAAAGAAAGCGGCGTGACCCGTTACGAAGTGCAATTGAAGATGGAGGAAGATACCGCGGCTCGTCTCTCGGTAGCCTCGCAACAAGCTGAGTATGTGTTGGACAAAGGCCTGGCCAAGGTCGATTTCAGCATCATGTCCAATCGCAAGATGAACGTCGAAGCGACGTTGTTCGACGCGAGCAACAAGCCGGTTGGCTCCACTTCTGCTCAAGTGGACAGCGGTGCTTCCTGGCTGGCGATTGATGTTCGCAGTAATCCTGGAGCTCATACCCTGACCCTGGTCGGCACAACCCTCGACGGTCGGACCACTCGCCAGGATACCCAGACCACGAAACTGTCCGGTGAAGGTGCAGGCGTCGACTACGACTTCGTGTTCCCGGAAGGCATCAACGGCTACACCGCCGGGACCAAAGTGATGCATCCCCAAAGCGGCGACGTCTTTGAGTGCAAACCTTTCCCTGAGTCGGGTTATTGCAAGCAATTCAGCCCAAGCGCTAATGGATTTGAGCCTGGCGTCGGTGCGCATTGGCACATGGCGTGGAACAAACTCTAAATCCTTTCGCATGACTTCAGGTGGCCTGTGAAGGTCGCCTGGAGTTTTTTTGAACATCGAGTTGAAAATGACGGTTTTGGGTTACTCCAGGCAACGTGTGCTGCTGCACTGGATATCGGCCATGGTCATCGTTTGGACCTTGGCATCCGGTTTCTATGCAGCCGGCATTGATGTGCCGGCGCCGATCAAGCACCGGGTGGCTTTTATCAATGTTTCATTGACCACAGTGTTCATTCCGGTTTTCTTCTGGCGTTTTTTTATTTTTGCCTGGCATCTCCAGCACATGAATGTGCTGGCTTCAGCACTCATGGAACGGCTGGTATTGCTTGCTCACGTGCTGATTTATTTCACCGTAAGTCTGGTTTTGATCACGGGTGTCCTGATGATGGACCGCCCGATCGATGTGTTCGGCTTGTTCCAGATTGCTCAGCCGCTGGACGACGCCGACCTTCTCGCGCTGTTCACCACGGTGCATGTGTGGGCGTGTGGGGTGCTTGCGGCACTGATTGCACTGCACGTGGGCGCGGTGATCGTGCACGAGGCACGCGGGCACCGGATATTGCGACGGATGTCTCTGCGATTGTGCGGCAATCGTTCTAACGAAAGGTTCGAGTGATCCGCCAGTGAAGCATTCATTGAACGTAGCGGGCCGTTTTTGCCTACTGATGGTGCCCATTGGCTACGCGGTATTTCTGCTGTGGCAAGAGTGGCGTTTTCGTGAACATCTGGCCATGCCTCTGCCGGTTCTTGCGGCAGCGCCGTCGGCACCCTCCCAAGCGCCTTCGGATGCCACTGCCGTGGCAACCGTCATGGGGCTGATGAAAGGCACAACGTTGCTGGCCAGTGCCGAGCCACTGACCTTGCAGGCCAGTTTTGTCGTCAGCAACGGTGCGTCCAGAGCGTTGCTGGTCGATGCTCAAGGCTCGCGCATGTATCAGGTAGGCGAGCGCTTGCCGGGTGGCAGCGTGCTGCGTCGTGTCGAGGCGAATCAAGTGGTGCTGTGGAACAAGGGGCGAGAAGAGCGACTCGCACTGCTACCACCCGCCGAGCGTTCTCTGCGTCAACTCGAGTCGCCGGACGACCTGCACGACTCCGCTGTTCCCGCGCGTTATCTACACCCGTTATCCGGGCCGTCAGAGTGATCACAGTCATGAAGCTTTTCCTTGGCGTACGTCGTTTTCGCCCGCTGCTTTTGCTTGCGTTGTTGTTGAGCCTGGCCTTCCCCTGGGGACTTCAGGCAGCAGAAGAAAAATGGCAGTTGGCGATGAACAACGCCGAGCTGCGGGACATTGTCGAGGAAATTTCCAGCATTCTCGGCACTACCGTGGTGCTCGATCCCAGGGTCTCCGGGCGCGTCACGGTGATGTCCCGTCAGGCCCTCGATCGTGAGGGTGTTCGGCGCCTGTTCTACTCGGTGCTCGATGCCCATAACTTCACGGTCATCGATGAAGGCGACCGGATCCTGATCACGCCCGTGAGCGAAGCAAAAACTCGTGCCGGCATCGGTTCGGCAAAAAACACCACGGCGTCGCAATTCGTCACTCAGGTCATCGAATTGAACACCAGCAGTGCCAACGACATTGCAGGCCTGGTCAGGCCACTGGTCTCGGTCAATGGCTACGTCGGGCCTTCGGTATCCGCCAATGCGTTGGTGATAACCGACACGGCGGCCAATGCGCAACGAATCGCCCACGTGGTGCGACAACTGGATTCCGGGCAGAGCAGCATGCACGCCGTGGTTCAGCTGCGCCACGCTCAGGTCAGCGACGTGGTGTCGGTGATGGAATCGTCACTGGGCAAGCGTAATGCCGATACCTCGATTCAGGTGTTGGCTGACACGCGAACCAACCGTCTGATCCTCATTGGTCCGCCGGCGGTTCGCCAACGCTTGACCGAGCTGGCTCGTGGTCTGGATATCCCGGCGACCGAGACCCCGGACAACGCCAGGGTGATCCGTCTGCGTCACAGTGATGCCAGGCAGCTGGCGGAAATTCTGGAAAGCATGGGCCAGGGCCGAAAAGTCGCTCCGGCCGTTGGCGCAGGCAAGGACATCGCGCCCAGTACGACATTCATGATCAAGGCCGACGAGAGCCAGAATGCGCTGGTACTGATTGCCGAGCCGGCACAGGTCCGGACCATCGAAAGCATCGTGCGTCAGCTGGATCAGCCGCGAGCGCAGGTGCTGATCCATGCTGCCATCGTCGAGATTTCCGGCGACATTGCCGAAGCCGTTGGCGTGCAGTGGGGCTTGAACACTGGTGACGCGAAAGGCTTCATCAACTTTCCCGGCACCGACATTCCTATCGTCGGCGGGTTGAAGTTCGACGAGAAAAAATCGGCGCCGGAAGGCGCGCTGCTGCACCTGGGCAGTGATCGTTTCGGCGCGTTGATTTCAGCGCTGGCCAGCAATACCCATAGCAACCTGTTGTCCACCCCGAGCCTGTTGACCCTGGACAATCAGGAAGCGGAAATCATCGTCGGCCAGAACGTACCGTTCAAAACCGGTTCCTACGCCACCAACAGCAGTGGTGCGGACAATCCGTTCACCACGGTCGAACGCAAGGACGTCGGCATCAGCCTGAAGATCAAACCCTACATCAACGAAGGCTCGACCCTGCGCCTTGAGGTCGAGCAAGAGGTGTCGGATATCGCGCCGTCGGTTTCAGGCATCGACTCTTCAGACTTGATCACCAACAAACGCGCGCTCAAGAGCACCATTCTGGCCGATGACGGTGAAATCATCGTTATTGGCGGCCTGATCCGCGACAGCGTGCGTACGCAAAAAAGCGGAGTGCCGCTGCTGCGCGATATTCCATACCTGGGGGCGTTGTTTCGCTGGACCCGGGAAACGCAAACCAAAAGCAATCTGATGGTGTTCTTGCGGCCGACCATTGTGCGCAGTACAGAAGACCTCAGCGATGTCAGCCAGCGACGCTACAACGCACTGCGGGACTTGAGTCAGCCAGGGGCGCGGGAAAACAACTCGTTGCTGCTGCCAGCGGATGCGCGTCAGTTGTTTGAGCCGGTTTCCAATGCGCCGGTGTTCGACCTGCGCCAGTCGGCGCCACCGGCGCCATGAGCCGCCCGATGGAGGGTGCAGAGTCGTTGCCCTTTGGTTTCGCACGGCGTTTCGGCGTGCTGTTGGTGTGGGAGGAAGGCGAGCCCAGCATTGTGCTGCGCAGTGATACACCGCTGACCGCCCTGACCGAAGTCCGTCGGCGCTGTGCTCGGGACCTTCCGATGCGGCTGTTGCCTGCGGATGAGTTTGCGATTCGGCTGGCGATGGCATACCGCGAAGGCCAGAGCGCTGCCGAGCAAGTCGCTCAAGGGTTGGACGAAGAACTGGATCTGCTGAGCCTGGCGGACCAGGTACCGCAAACCGCCGACCTGCTTGAGCAGCAGGGCGATGCGCCGATCATCCGCCTGATCAACGCGCTGCTCAGTGAAGCGGTACGCGAGCATGCCTCGGATGTGCATCTGGAAACCTTCGAGCAGTACCTTTGCGTGCGTATGCGCGTCGACGGGCAGCTGCGGGAAATGCTTCGGCCACGGCGGGAACTGGCGACGCTGCTGGTGTCGCGGATCAAGGTCATGGCGCGGCTGGATATTGCCGAAAAGCGGGTGCCGCAGGATGGCCGAATAGCCCTGCGACTGGCCGGGCATGAAGTGGATGTGCGGGTTTCGACGTTGCCCTCAGCCCACGGTGAGCGGGTAGTCTTGCGCCTGCTCGACAAACAGGCCGGGCGCCTGGAGTTGTCGCGTTTGGGGATGCCGGATGACATCCTCTTGGCGTTGCAGCAATTGCTGAGTAAACCCCACGGGATTTTGCTGGTGACCGGGCCTACCGGTTCGGGCAAAACCACCAGCCTGTACGCTGCGTTGAGCAGCCTGAACGACCAGACTCGCAACATTCTGACGGTCGAGGATCCCATCGAATACCACCTGCCCGGCGTCGGGCAGATGCCGGTCAATCCGAAAGTCGACATGACCTTCGCCCGGGGGTTGCGGGCGATTCTGCGGCAGGACCCGGACGTGGTGATGGTCGGTGAAATCCGCGACCGCGAAACGGCGGAAATTGCCGTGCAGGCTTCGCTGACCGGTCATCTGGTGCTGTCGACGTTGCACACCAACAGCGCGGTCGGTGCCGTGACGCGTCTGGTGGACATGGGGGTGGATGCCTATCTGTTGGCCTCGTCACTGGTGGGGGTGTTGGCCCAACGGTTGCTGCGAACGTTGTGCCCGCATTGCAAGGCGCCGTACGGCGCTGATGCGGCGGCTTGCCAGCGACTGGGGCTGGGCAGGGCGACGACGTTGCAACTGTTCAGGGCCGTGGGCTGTGAACAATGTCAGCACGGTTATCGCGGGCGGATCGGCATCTATGAATTGATCAGCGTGACGCCGGCAATCTCGACGCTGATTCATCAGGGTGCCAGCGAGCAGGCATTGACCGACGAAGCTCGCAAGGGAGCGCGCAGCCTGTTTCAGGATGGCCGACAGCGGGTGATCGACGGCCAGACCAGCCTCGACGAGTTGCTGCGCGTGACTCGGGAGGACTAGGACGTGCCGACCTTCGATTACCGCGCAGATGATGCTCAGGGCCGTCGCTGCAAAGGGCGGCTGGAGGCCGATAGCCCTCGCCACGCCCGGCAACTGTTACGTGCGCGTGGGCTGTGGCCCCGCGACGTGAGTGAGATCCGGACTGCTGGCGGCATGAATTCCACACCGGGCGCTGGGCGGCTGAGTGCCGCCGATCTGGCACTGCTGACATTGCAGTTGTCGACATTGGTTCAGGCGGGTTTGCCTCTGGAAGAAGCCCTCGAGGCTGTCGCGAAACAAAGTGCCAGACGTCGGATTGCCGGGCTGCTGTCAGCCGTCAGAAGCCGGGTGATGGAGGGCCATGCACTGGCCGCGGCGCTGGCGCAATTTCCCAAGGCATTCCCTGAATTGTTCCGCGCCACCGTGGCGGCCGGTGAACGTTCGGGCCATTTGGGGCATGTGCTGGAGCAACTGGCGGCGTACACTCAGGCCCGCCAGGCGTCGCGACAAAAAATTCAGATGGCCCTGGTGTACCCGTTGATCCTGATGCTCGCCAGCGTTGTCATCGTCGGCTTTCTGCTGGGTTACGTGGTGCCGGACGTGGTGAAAATCTTCGTCGACAGCGGGCAACCCTTGCCCTGGCTGACCCGGGCCTTGATCAGTGTCAGTAACGGGCTGCGCAGCCATGGCCTGTGGCTGTTTGGCGTGCTGGCGATGGTGGGCGGCCTTTGGCGCTGGAGTCTGCGTCAGCCGCTCTGGCGGATGCGTTGGCATCGGTTGGTCTTGAATCTGCCGATCGCCGGTCAGTTGCTGCGGGAAATGGAAGCCGCACGGTTCGCCAGCACCCTGGCAATTCTCGGTAAAAGCGCGGTTCCCCTGGTCGACGCACTGGAAATCGCCGCCGCTGTGATCGGCAACCTGAGCATTCGCGCGCGCATGGCCGACGTTGCCCGTGCGGTCCGCGAAGGCGGCACCCTGACCCGTGGCCTGGAAATCAGCGGCGATATCCCGCCGATGATGCTGCACATGATCGCCAGTGGCGAACGGGCCGGCGAACTCGACCGCATGCTCAGCCGCGCCGCCGAACAACAGGAAAGCAGCCTCGCCGCGCGGATCGCGCTGGTAGTGAGTCTATTCGAGCCCGCGATGCTGGTGCTGATGGGCGGCGTGGTGCTGCTGATCGTGCTGGCGATTCTGCTTCCGATACTCAGCCTCAACCAATTGGTGAATTGATCCATGAACGCTTTACGTCGCAGTCCTTTGCAACGCGGTTTTACCCTCATCGAAATCATGGTGGTGGTGGTCATCATCGGCATTCTGGGGGCCATTGTGGTACCGCAGTTCATGAGCCGTCCCGATCAGGCCAAAGTCACCGCCGCCAAAGTCGACATCCAGGCCATCGCCACTGCCCTGGAGATGTATCGCCTCGACAATTTCAACTATCCCTCGACGCAACAGGGGCTTGAAGCCTTGAGCAAACGCCCGTCCGGCCTGCCTGCAGCGCGCAACTGGAACCCCAATGGCTACTTGAAATCTGTGCCGGTGGATCCGTGGAATACACCCTATCAGTACCTCAATCCCGGTGTGCAATCGGTCGACGGCACTTACGATTTGTACTCCCTTGGTGCCGATGGCGTGGTGGGCGGTGAAGGGCATGCGGCCGACATCGGCAACTGGGGCGGTTGATTGATGCCGCGTCGTTGTCGAGGATTTACCTTGCTGGAATTGATGATCGTGATCGTATTGATCGGCGTGCTGGCGGGCATGGTCAGTTTCGCCACCGGCATGAACCCCGCGCAACAGGCTCGACGCGAAGCGGACGCCCTCGCCGGGGTCATTCGGCAATTGCGCGAAAGAGCGGTCATCGACGGGCAGGAATACGGCGTGCGCTTGAGTGCCGAAGGATACCGGGCGATGCGGCTCGAGGTGCGGGGTTGGGAAGCGCTGACCGCTGTTTATCGATGGCCCGATCATCTGCGGTTGCGCCTGAAGCAGGATGGTTATTCCGTCAGCCTGGGCGCTGACGAAGGCCCGCCTCAACTACTGATGCTGAGCAGTGATGAAACCAGCACGTTCACATTGACGTTCGAGGCCAGGGACCGGATCTGGTCGAGCCTTTCCAGCGATGGCATTGGTGAGGTGGTGATTGATGGTTAAGCCCTGTCTGGCCTCACGCATGGACGGCTTCACTCTGCTGGAGATCATGGTGGCGCTGGCGGTTTTTGCGACCCTGGCGACTGCTGTGCTGTCTGCGAGCCAATACGTGGTCAAGCAATCGGCTGTCGTCGAACAACGGCTGTTGGCGGCGTGGGTGGCGGACAATCAACTCAATGAACTGCGTCTGCAATCCGCTCCAGCCAATGGGCAGTCGCAGCACACGGTGCACATGGCCAGTCGCGACTGGCTGCTGCGCCAGCGTGTTGGTGACAGCTCGGAGCCGCGCCTGCTCACAGTCGACATTGAAGTCAGCCTGGCCGATCGTGACCAGTCCCTGCATCAAGTCAGTGCCTGGATCGCTGATCGTGATGAATAAGCAGATCGGGTTCACCCTGTTGGAACTGGTGATCGCCATGGCGATCTTCGCCGTGTTGGGGCTGGCCAGCTGGACGCTGTTCGATGGTGTGGTACGGGTGCAGCAGGGCAGTACTGCCCATGAGCGTGAGTTGCGTAGTTTGCAGCGCGCCATCGCCGTGATTGAGCGTGACGTGCTGCACATCACGCAACAGCCAGTCGTATTGCAACAGACGCAATTGCAATGGCAGCGCGGCAATTGGCGCAACCCGCTGGACCTGCCGCGCAGCGAGCGGCAAGCGCTGACTTACCGTCTCGACAATGGCGCGTTGTGGCGAGAGAGCCGGGCAGAAGGCTCGTCGGTGGTGCAGCGGCAAAAGCTGCTCGATGATGTCCGCGACTTGCGTTGGCGTCTGTTCGACGCTCGCACCGGCTGGCGCGGCGACTGGCTTACCGCAGAGGCACCGCTGGCCCTGGAAATGCAGGTATCGACGGGACGATACCAGGCGATCCGTCGAGTGATGTTGTTGCCGGGTGCACTGTTGTGAGGACACGCCAACGCGGTGTGGCGCTGATCAGCGTGTTGCTGGTCATGAGCCTGGCACTGGTGATCATCGGTGGCGTGCTGCGCAGCCATCGACTGTTGCTGCAAAGCACCGGGCAACAACTGCATCAACTGCATTTGCGTCAGCTCGGCATGGCCGGAGAAACCTTGGCGCTGTCATTGTTGATGGCACAGCACAAAGACAGCGACCGTCTACCTGATCAGATCCCGGCTTTCGTCATGGAGGACGCGCAGATCAGCTTTGCCATCGAGGATCTGGCCGGACGCTTCAATCTTAATGCCCTGTTGATTCAGGGGCAGGTTGATCAGGTCACGCTCAAGCGTTGGGCGCGCTTGTTGGCGCTGCTGGAACTGCCCGAGCTGCACCTGGAGCAAGTCGGTGCCTTGCGAGATCTGAGTCAGTTGCGCCTATTGCCCGATATCGACGGTGAACATCTGCGTCGACTGGAACCTTGGGTCGCGTTGTTGCCCGTGGGCGCTTCGCTGAACATCAACACGGCCCCGGCGCTGCTTCTGCGCACACTGGACGGTGTCGAAGCGGCCGCAGCGGATGCATTGCTGCGCCAGCGCTCGACGACGCCCTGGTCGAGCGTTCAGGCCTTCACCCAGGACCCGCTGTTGTCAGGCAAAGGCTTGAGCAGCCACGGCCTGGGCATCGACAGCCGCTGGTATCGAATCACCGTCCACGTCACCCACGGGCAGAGCCGTCTGCGCTTGACCACCGATGTCGAACGCGACCCCAAGACGCGCCAATTGAACATTCTGCAACGGCGGTTACTGCCGTCGAACAGCAACGAGATAGCGCAATGAAAAACTGGCTCTACCTGACCCCGCAAGGCCTGGCTGTACCTTCGGCGCAGTGGCCCTGCTGCAGGTGGTCTGCAACCGGTCAACGACAACCCATGACCCTGAGCGACGCAGCACAGACACTGAAAGGCCAACCCGTAGATCTGTTGCTTCCCATGGAATTGTGCAGTTGGCTGTGCAGTGAACCCTGGCCGTCCCGACGCGCTCCCGATGCACAAACCCTCGCTTTCGCCATTGAAGAGCAATTGAGCGAAGCACTGGAGCATCTGCACCTGAGCATTGGCGTGCGTGACCCACTGGGGCGTTATCCGCTGATGTTGATTGACCGGGAGCAATTTGCCGCTGTACTTGCGCTGCTGAGAGAGGCGGGAATTGACGTGCGCTCGGTGTGTATCGACGCCGACGTATTGCCTCGGGATCAAGCGCTCGGCATCTGGTGGTTCGGCCGCTGGTTGCTCGGTGGGGGGCTGCCCGCTCGCCTGACACTGACCGATGACGGATTGGCGTTGATGAGGCCTCATTTGCCCTCGGACATCCAATGGCGCGATGAGCGTCAGGCAAACACCGAGTGTGATCAATGGTTGATGCGGGAACAGGGCCAGGCGATCAATTTGTTGCAGGGCGATTTCGCCCCACGGGGTATCCGCCTGCCTTGGCGCCTCGGCGTAATCGCGATGCTGCTGCTTGCACTGCTGAACTGGGGCGCGAGTGAAACGCGTGTCCGTTTTCTCGACAATCAAAGTCGTCAGCTCTACAGCCGCAGTGAGCAACAGTTCAAGACGTTGTACCCCGAGCAGACCCGCATCGTCGACCTCGCGGCACAACTCAAAAACCTGCAAAGCCAAGGCGCACAGGCGCAAGGCGGGCGGATTGCAGGATTGGTCAGACTGGTCGAGCAAGTGATCGGTGCCAGCGATGTCGAAGTCCGGCGCATCGAGTTTCGCGAGGGCGATGGCTGGCGAATCCAGCTGACGGCCAGCAACTTTGCCGAACTGGAGCTGCTGCGCGAACGGGGTCGACAGCAAGGTCTGCCGGTTCGGCTCGACAGCGCAAACAAGGAGCACAACAACCGGGTGCAGGCGACTCTGACCGTGGAGCAAGGCGCATGAAATTGAGCGGATTGAGCACAATCGCTGCAAAGTTTCAGCGGCTTTCTTTGCGCGAACGAAGACTGCTATTGGCACTGGGTGTTTTAGTGGTGGGCGTTCCGGCATACCTGCTGATTTGGCAGCCAACCCAACAACGACTCGCAACAGCCGAACGCCGCTATCAACAACAATGGACACTCGCGGCGCAATTGCAGCAGGCACAACCCCTTGGCGTTGCGCAATCAGCCAACCAGCCGCTGTCACGGCGCATCAGCGACAGCGCTACGGCGGCAGGCCTTGAATTGCATCAGATGGACAGCGACAACGATCAATTACGCCTGACCCTCAGCGGCGACGCCATGGCGCTGTTGCCATGGCTGGACCGCCTCGAACGCGACGGCTCCACACTGCAATCGCTGACACTGGAGGCGCGCGATGGATTGCTGGAGGCGCGGGTGGTGCTCAGATAGCAGCGCTTGCGGGTAACGGCGGCAATTTCGCCAGTTTCAGCGCCACCAGCAGTGCAATCACCAGCAGTGAGCCGATGAACAGGCCGATGCCGTTCCAGCCGCCCAGGTGCCAGAACACCCCGCCCGCCGTGCCGGCAATGCTCGATCCAGCGTAGTAGCTGAACAGATACAGCGACGACGCCTGTCCTTTGGCCCGGGTGGCACGGCGGCCGATCCAACTGCTGGCGACCGAGTGGGCGCCGAAGAAGCCGAAGGTGAAAATCAGCATGCCGATAATCACCAGCGGCAGCGGGGTAAACATCGTCAGGGCGAGGCCGCCGAGCATCAGCACGATGGTGCTCCAAAGCACTTTGCGCCGTCCGAGCTTGTCAGCCAGCGAGCCGATTTTCGCCGAACTGTAGATACCCGACAGGTACACCACCGAGAGCAGGCCGACGAAGGCTTGTTCCATGTGATACGGCTCGGCCAGCAAGCGATAGCCGATGTAGTTGAACAGCGTGACGAACGCGCCCATCAGCACGAACGCTTCGAGAAACAGCAACGGCAGGCCGGCGTCGCGAAAGTGCATGGTGAAACCGTCCAGCAGGCTGCGCGGATGCAATGAGCGGGCGCGGAAATTGCGTGATTCAGGGAGGATTTTCCAGAACACTGCCGCGGCAATCAGCGCCAGGCCACCGATCACCAGCATTGCCGTGTGCCAGCTGACGAAGTCGATCAACACCCCGGTAATCAGCCGACCGCTCATCCCGCCGATGGCGTTGCCGGCGATGTACAGACCCATGGCCAGACCGATGTGTTGTGGGTGAATCTCTTCGCTCAAATAGGTCATCGCGACCGCCGCCAAGCCGCTCAATGACAGCCCGATCAGCGCACGCATGACCAACACGCCGTGCCAGCTCGGCATCATCGCGCTGGCCATGGTGCACAGGGCGGCGGCAAACAGCGCCGCAACCATTACCGGCTTGCGTCCGATACGGTCGGAGACGGGACCGGTGATCAGCAGGCCGATGGCAAGCATGCCCGTAGCGATCGACAGAATCAGGCTGCTCTGCGCCGCGTTGATGGAGTATTCGCTGGACAACAGCGGCATCATCGGCTGCACGCAATAGAGCAGGGCGAAAGTGGCAAAGCCGCCACAGAACAGTGCCAGTACCGTGCGCATGAACGCCGGCGTGCCTTTTTCGATGTAGATGTCCATCCGTTCAGTAACGACATCGTCCTGTGCAGCGGGTGGAACTTCATGGGCGAGTGGGGCGACAGCAGTTTTCACGTTGGACCTCGGAGCAGCGCAGCCGGTCAGGCAATGAAAAAAGCATATAGCTGGCTAATGATTCAATCCAATATATTGTTCGACCTGTTTGATAGCTTTAACGACCTAATGAGGTTTTCATGGAATTGCGTCACCTGCGCTACTTCATCGCCGTTGCCGAAGAACTGCATTTCGGCCGCGCCGCACAGGTGCTGGGCATATCCCAGCCACCCTTGAGTCAGCAGATTCAGGCGCTGGAGCAGGAAGTCGGTGCACGCTTGTTCGAGCGGACCAATCGTCGGGTCGAGCTCAGCGAAGCCGGTCGATTGTTCCTCGAAGAGGCGCGACTGGTACTGGCGCAGGTCGACAAGGCGGCAGATGTGGCGCGCCGGGCGCAGTTGGGTGAGCTAGGCGAACTGAAAATCGGCTTTACCTCGTCGGCACCGTTCAACTCGACGATTCCCCAAGCGATTTTTTCGTTTCGTCAGCGTTTCCCCGCGGTGCATTTGAACCTGCGGGAAATGAGCAGTACACAAGTGGCCGACGCCTTGGTGGATGAGTCGATCGAAGTCGGGATCATGCGACCGCTCGGACTGCCGGATTGCCTGAGCGTCGTCGAGTTGATGCGTGAACCGCTGGTGGCGGTACTCAGCTCCAAGCATCCGCTGGTCAATGACAGTGAGGAAGGATTGTTCCTGTCTGCGCTGGCCCTCGAACCGTTCGTGTTTTTCCCGCGCAGCTATGGCAGCGGGCTCTATGCACAGTTGCTCAGCCTGGCCCGAGACGCCGGTTTCAGTCCGCACTTTGCCCAGGAAGCAGGCGAAGCAATGACCATCATTGGCCTGGTCGCTGCGGGGCTGGGCGTGTCGGTGCTGCCGGCGTCCTATCAGCGAATGCGGATTGATGGCGTGGTTTATCGGCCATTGCTTGATCCGGCGGCGGTGTCGGCGGTGTGGCTGGTGCAACGCAAGGATCAGAAGTCAGCGATGGCCAAGGCATTCGTGGAGCTGTTGACGCGCAAGGTTGAGCCGTTGAAAACATGACGGCTGCGCCGTCAATCGCGGGCAAGCCTGCTCCCACGGGGTTCGATGTGAGCCTCGCTTCTGCGGACGACACAAGCGGGCTTGCCCGCGAAAGCGTCCGCAAGTACACCGAAAATTCAAAGTCGTTCGGTAGTTTGCCGCGTTACGACCAGCGCTTGAAAATCAGCGAAGTATTCACCCCGCCAAACGCAAAATTGTTGTTCATCACGTAACGGTTGCTCATCTGCCGGAACTCGCCGCGCAAGTAGTCCAGCTTGCCGCAATGCGGGTCGACGTCGTCGAGGTTGAGGGTATGGGCGTAGAGGTCGCGGTTCATCATTTCGATGCTGAACCAGGACTCCAGCGCACCGCAGGCGCCGAGGGTGTGGCCGAGGAAGCTCTTTTGCGAGCTGATGGGCATGTGTTCGCCAAACAGGCTGCTGGTGGCCTGGGTTTCGGCGATGTCGCCCTGTTCGGTGGCAGTGCCGTGGCCGTTGACGTAACCGATATCCGACGGTTGCAGCCCCGCGTCTTCCAGTGCCAATTCCATCGCCCGACGCATGGTGACTTGTTCGGGACGGGTGGTGTGCTGGCCGTCGGCGTTGCTGCCGAAACCGACGATTTCGGCATGGATGCGTGCGCCGCGCGCGAGGGCGTGCTCCAGCTCTTCGAGCACCAGCATGCCACCCCCTTCACCGATCACCAGGCCGTCGCGGCCGCTGTCATAAGGACGTGGCGACAACTGCGGGGTGTCGTTCTTCAGGCTAGTGGCGTAGAGCGCGTCGAAAACCATGGCTTCGGTCGGGCACAGCTCTTCGGCGCCGCCGGCGAGCATCAGCGGCAAGCGGCCGAACTTGATGGCCTCGTAGGCATAGCCGATGCCCTGGCTGCCGCTGGTGCAGGCGCTTGACGTCGGGATCAGGCGGCCGGTGAGGCCGAAGAAAATGCTGATATTGGCCGCCGTGGTGTGCGGCATCATCCGCACATACGAGTTGGCGTTCAGGCCCTCGGCCACCGAATTGAGCAGCATGTTGCCGAACGCCTTGATCTCGTCGGTGCTGCCGGTGGACGAACCGCAGGCGACGCCCATGCGTCCATCCTTGATCGATTCGTCGTCGAGCAGTCCGGCGTCCGTCAACGCCTGTTCCGCCGCGCCGACTGCCAGCCGGGAAACACGGCCCATGCTGCGCAGTTGCTTACGGGTCCAGTGGCTCGGCACCTTGAAGTCGTCGATAGGCCCCGCCAGGCGCGTGTTGAGCTCGGTGAATCGATCCCACTCGTCCATCCGGCGGATGCCGCTGCGGTTGGCGGCGAAGTTGCCGACGATGGTCTGCCAATCGCTGCCGAGTGAGGTGATGCCGGCCATGCCGGTGACGACGACGCGCTTCATCAGCACAGGCCTCCGTTGACGGCCAGAACCTGCCGGGTGATGTACGAGGCTTCCGCGGACATCAGGAAATTCACTGCGCCTGCCACCTCTTCAGGTGTGCCCATGCGTTGTGCGGGAATCATTTTCATCAGTTCTTCCACCGGCACGTTTTCGTCGAGCATGGCCGTGTCGATCAGGCCGGGGGCGACACAGTTAACGGTAATTTTGCGCTTGCCCAGTTCAATCGCCAATGCTTTCGCCGCGCCGATCAGGCCGGCCTTGGAGGCGCTGTAGTTGACCTGGCCCCGGTTGCCGATCAGGCCGGACACCGACGTGATGCAGACAATCCGCCCGGCGGCGCGACGACGGATCATCGGCATCATCACCGGGTGCAACACGTTGTAGAAACCGTCGAGGTTGGTGCGCATCACCACATCCCAATCATCCTCGCTCAGTGCCGGAAAAGCACCATCACGGGTCAGGCCGGCGTTGAGCACCACGCCGTAATAGGCGCCGTGGGTTTCGACGTCGGCCTCAAGCATCGCTTTGCACATGGCGCGGTCGCTGACGTCGAATTGCAGGATGCGTGCCTTGCGTCCCAAGGCTTCGATGTCGGCTTGCACGGCCATGGCCTCGGTCAGTCCACTGCGGCAATGCAACACGATGTCATGCCCGGCCTGGGCCAGGCGCAAGGCGATGGCGCGGCCGATACCACGGCTGGAACCGGTGACCAGTACGGATTCAGTCATGACTGGACTCCTGCGGGTTCATGAAGATATTGAGCCGCCTGCGGCGGGCGGTACACGTTCAGGCGGGCGGTGGCGTGAATGCCTGGCCCGTCGATGTGGCATTCGAACACGCCCATGCCGTTGTCGTCCTCCAGCGAGCGGATGCCGTGGATGGTCAACTCGCTGCCGGCCGGGAAGTTTTCGACGTTGCACTCGAACTTGCGGCTGCCGAGCAGAAAGCCCAAGGCCACCGTTTCGCCGCGCTGGCGCGCATGACAACCGGCGAAGGCGGCGACGCTCTGGGCCATCAGTTCGATGCCAACCCAGGCCGGCAAACTGCCGTCAGGCAGGCTGAACAAGCCATCAGGCTTGACGGTGAGGCGGGTGTGAATCTGCTCGTCATCGAATGCCAGGATCTGATCGATAAAGATCATGTCGCCGGCGTGAGGCAGCAGTTCGGCGAGCGGCCAGTCAATCATGGGGCGTCTCCGATAATCAGGCTGACGTTGTTGCCACCGAAGGCAAAGGAATTGCTCATCAGGAAGCGAGGTCCTGTGGACGCCATTCGATCGGCCGGGGTCACCCATTTCAGGGGCGGTAACGCCGGGTCCGGTTGGCCATCCCAGATGTGCGGCGGCAGGGCGTGCGCGTGGTTGTCCTTGCTCAGGCTCAACCAGCAGAACGCCGCTTCCAGTGCCCCGGCGGCGCCGAGGGTATGACCGGTCATGGGTTTGGTCGACGAGCAGGGGACACCTTGCGCAAACAGCGCATTCACTGCCTGACTTTCCATGGCGTCGTTGTGCTGGGTAGCGGTGCCGTGCAGGTTCAGGTAGCCGATTTGTTCGGGCTGTAATTGGGCCTGGTTCAAAGCCTTGCGCATCGCTTGTCGGGCTCCACGGCCGGTCGGTTCCGGCGCGGAAATGTGATGGGCATCGGAGCTGGCGCCGCTGCCCAGCAAGGCAATCGCCTGGCTGTCACTGGACTGTTTGCTCATCAGGAACAGCACCGCCGCTTCACCGATGTTGATGCCGTTGCGGTTTACCGAGAACGGATTGCAGCGTTGCCCGGACACCGCCTCCAACGCTGAGAAACCATTAAGGGTCAGCTTGCACAATGTGTCGACGCCACCGCACAGCACCACGTCGCAAACGCCCAGATCGAGCAGTCTCCGGGCGCTCATCAATGCCCGGGCGCTGGAGGTGCAGGCGGTGGAAATCACATAGGCGGGACCGCTCAGTTGCAACCAGTCGGCGAGGAAATTTGCCGGTGCGCCGAGTTCCTGTTGCTCATAGTCATATTCGTTCGGGAACTGCTGCTCGCGCACGTACTGAGCCAGCCCCTGACTGGCCTCATCGATGCCCGAGGTGCTGGTGCCGAGCACCACGCCGATGCGATGACGACCGTAGGTCTGGATCGCTTGATCGATGTCCTGGCGAATTTGCAGGGCGGCTTCGAGCAACAGTTGATTGTTGCGGCTGCGCTGCCGACTCAGCTGTGGCGGAATCGCCGCAAGCTCGCCCTGCACCGCGCCTACGGGCAACGAACGCTCCGGCACCCAGCCAGCTTCACTGCGCATGCCGGAGCAGTCGCCAGCGAACAGGTTGCGGGCGACTTGCGCCTTGCCGCGCCCCAGCGAGCAAATCACCCCGAGGGCGTTCAGGTAGGCCGTCATGGGGTGTCACCGCTCAGGGGCGTGATTTGATAATTCGGGCCTTTTGGCAAACTCAATTCGAAGCTCGAGGGTTGTGAATAATGAACGTCCCAGCGCGCTGGCAGCGAACGTTGCGCGCCGTGTTGCCAGGCGCTGGGGTAGTTGCTCTGTAGCTCGTCTTTCGGGGTCAGCGCGAACAGCAACGCGGCGAACAGTTCTCGGGCTTCCGGGTTGGGCGGCAGCAGGCCATCGGCGCGCCACGAGCCGTCGACCAGTTTCTGGCGTGCCTGGGGAATGCCCAGCAGGTCCATCATCGACCAGCGAATGGCCGGACCTTCACGCTGGATCACCAGTACCCAGTCTTGACGCTGTTCGGCCTGCAAGCGCTGGATGTGAAATTGCAAAGGCAACGAAAGGCTCGGGTTTTTTTCGGGTAGCGGCGGCTGGCTGGCACAGGCGCTGAGCAGCAGGACTGCGACCGATAGAAGAAATCGCATGGCGAAGCGGTTGACGAAAAACATCACACAGCACCTTCAAGAGGTTTGCGCGCCACCACATTGACCAGCGTTTCTTCCCGTTGGCCAAAAGGCTTCGGTTGGCGCAAGCCCATACGTTCAAGCAGGCCGAAATCCCTGGCGCGGCTCCACCACAGGTACGGATAGGACACGTTTTTTTCCGTGAATTGAAAACCCTGTCGACGAATCATCGCCAGATACTGCGCGGCACTCTTTTGCACGTGCATCGGGTGGCGGAACAACCAGCGAATCACCCAGGTATCAATGTAAGCCTCGGTGGATTCCGCGAACAGCAGGTAACCACCCGGCTTGAGCACGCGATAGAACTCGGCGAGTGCCTGTTCCTGCTCGACCAGATGATGGAATGTCTGGTGACAGAACAGCAGGTCGACGCTGGCGTCGGGCACGGCCAGGGTCGCGCAATCGCTGCCGAGCAATTCTACCGTCAAACCTTGGCCAGCTGCTTCTGCGCGGCTCTGGTTCAGGCTTTGCGGGTCGGCGTCCACGCCGATCAGACGCTCGGGCATGAAGGCCTGTTGCAGATAGCGAAATGACTTGCCTTGACCGCAACCGGCGTCCAGCAACACCGGACGGCTTGGCAACACGTCGCCGAACAGGCGCTGCAGATCATTGATCGCCACGCGCAGCACATGATGCTGCCAGGTGTGGCTGCGCAGGAACCAAAGCCCGAAACGGGTCTCTTCGACGTAAGTGTTGCTCAAGTAGCTCATGTGGCGTCCCTTGAACACAGCTGCGACAACATCCGCAGTCGGCGTTTGGGCTCGGCGACGAACGGGTTGCGCTCATCCCAGGCATAACCGGCGAGGATCGAACTGATCATGCGGCGAATGTCCGGGGCACCGCCAGGGAAATAAATCACGTCCTGGAAAGTCCCGGCATACCAGCCCTCGACGTAGCAGCGGAAGGTATCGACACCGCGCTTGAGCGGTTCGGCGAACTCGCGTTGCCAGTCGACGGTTTCGCCTTGCAACTGACGGTGCAAAACCGCAGCGGCCATGCTCGCCGAACGCATGGCGATGGTCACGCCGGAGGAAAACACCGGATCGAGGAATTCCGCCGCGTTGCCCAGCAAGGCAAAACCCGGCCCGTGCAGGGTTTTGACGTTGGCCGAGTACCCGCCGATGGTACGCGCCGGTGTGTCCCAAACGGCGTTGGTCAATACGCCGGCGAGGCTCGGCGTTTCGGCAATGAAGCCGCGCAGGCAATCGTCCAGATTGTCGCTGCAACCCTCGAAATGTTCCGCTGAAGCGACCACGCCGACCGAGCAACGTCCGTTGCTGAACGGGATGGTCCAGAACCAGATATCGCGCTGGGTAGGGTGCGTGGTGACAAGGATCTTGCTGCGGTCGAAATTCGGGTTGTCGATATGGTCTTCGACGTGGGTGAACACGGCCTGGCGCAGCGGGAAATTCGACGGCGCCTCCAGGTCGAGCAAGCGTGGCAGGACACGTCCGTAACCGCTGGCATCGAGCATGAAATCCGCTTCGATCCGATACTCACTGCCATCCTCACGCCTGACGCCGAGCAGTGGCTTGGCTTGATCGATATCGACGCTGACAATGGTTTCGCCGTAACGGATCTCCACACCTTGCAGGGCGGCCTGATCGGCCAGCAGCTTGTCGAAGTCGGCGCGCTGGACCTGAAACGTTGTCGGTTTGCCTTGGGTGAACGTATCGCCGAAATCGAAGCTGCTGTAGCGCTCGCCCCAGGCGAACGCAGCACCGGTCTTCAGCTGGAAGCCGGCCGCGTTGACGGCATCGAGCATGCCCGCTTCTTCGACGAAATCCAGGCAATGCGACAGCAGGCTCTCGCCGATGGAAAACCGGGGGAAATGCTGTCGCTCGATGACCAGCACATCATGGCCCTTGCGTTTGAGCAGCGCAGCGGCGATAGCGCCGGAAGGGCCGGCCCCGATGACCACGATCGGGCGACGTTGCAATTCAACGGTTGGCATGAGGGCTCCTTGCCGGGGCGGCAGCGTTCAGGGGAATTCGGTGCATACCGGCGAGTGCCGGCAGCAGTGTCGCGACCAGGCCCATCAGCATCAACGCAAAGTACAGCGCCGGGCTGATCAGCTGTTGTTGCAGCAGCAGGTTGAGAAAGACGATCTCACTCAAGCCGCGAATGTTCAGCAGCACGCTTTCGCGCCAGCGACTGGCGCCCTGGAACGAGGCGTCGGCCCAGCCCAGGCCGATCCAGTTGCCCAGCAGTTTGCTGGCGATCGGCAACAGCAGCAGCGCCACCAGTTGCAGCCAGCCAAGGCTGTCCATCGCGCTGTGCACGTTGATCTGCACGATGCCGAAGGTGAGGATCAACGGGATGGCGATGTAGGTCTGCAGGCGGCTCATCCAGATCGCCGGCAGCGGCAGCACCAGCGGCGCCTTCAGCGCGGCCATGATCAACACATAACCGATGCCGAAAATCAGCGCATTGAGCTTGTAGTGTTCGGCGACCACCAGCAGGGCGAAAAAGCCCAGGCTGTAGAGCCAGGTCTGGCGCAGTCCGAGTAGCCGCAGCAACACGGGCAGGCAGGCACCGGCCAAGGGCAGCAGGAGACTGCCCAGGTGCAGGCTGCCTTGGGCGAGGGCAAAGAGGGTCCAGCAGGCGAGGTCGATCAGGATCGCGGTCTGTACCAGTCGACGGGTGGCGGCTGGCGGGTAATCGATGTGTCGCAGGTACAGGTACAACACTGGAATCGCAGTGATGGCAAACAACAAACCTACGGCCAGCGAGCTGATCCACGGTTGCGGCGGCAGCAGCCAGACCGCGGTGGCGAGGCCGCAGACGAACGGAATACAGAAACTCGGCAGAGCGATTTTCAGGCTTCGGCGGTCCAGTTGCAGATCGATCACATCGCTGAGGATATAGCCCAACAGCAGTGCAAAACTCAGGCTGTAGAGGTTTTTCAGCCAGATGGGCGACACCAGCGCCGCGCCGCTCAGTTGCCATTGCGGCTCGATCCAGAAGAACATCAACAGCGGCAGGCCAATGGTCGCCAGCAACAATTGGCTGACGATCGGGATCAGGCCGACGTGGCGACCGACGCGAGTCGCCACGGCGAACAACGCCAGGGCCATTAGCCAAAACACAACGATCATCATGTTGTCGGCTCCGCAACAGGTAGCGCATGCATGTGGCGCCCGGCCCAGGGGGCAAGCAGGAAACTGAAGATCAGCCCCAGGCTAACCGACAAGCCGAAATTACTCACCGCGGGCGTACTGGACACCGCCAGCAAGCCGAACGACAGCCAAGTGGTCAATGCCGCCAGCAAGGTGCCCAACAGGCTCACGGCGGCGCCACCGACCTGTTCGCGCATGAGGATCGCGTAGTCGACGCTGATCGCCGTCACCAGCAGCAGGCCGAACAGGCTGAACAGCGTCAGCGGCTGCCCCAGCCAACCGAGGCTGGCCAGGCTGCACAGAGCGGCCAGCAGCGGCAGGGACACAATGCGCAGTGCGCCGCCAAAGCCGAACGGCACGACCAACACCAGCACGATCAGCACACAGGAAGCGAGTTTCAGTTCGGCAGCGCTGATTTGAGTGGCAGCGAAAACACGGTTCAGCTCACCCAGTCGATCCACCAGTACCACCCCCGGTAAATCTTCAGCCTGGACTTGCAGCAAGTTCGGGTTGGTGATGCCTTGCAGGCTGACCATGGCCGCTACGCCGTCATCGGTCGGCCCCAGCCACAACAAGCGATAAGGTTCCGCCAGCGGCCCGGCCAGGGCACTGTCGATGTCTTCGACGGGCAGTGCTTGCAGCTGGGTCAACTCTGCTTGCAATGTCGCGATCGGCACGCCGACATCCAGCAGCGGCTGCCAGAACTGCGGCAGTTTGCCCAAGGCTTGGCGAACGTGTTGCTGGTCATTTGACGGGCTGACCAATTGGTCGAGCGACAGATAGCCCTGAAGTTTTTCCAGATTGACCAACTGATCCAGACGTTCGCTCAAGGCACTTGATCGTTCGAGCAATTGCTGTTGGTTGGCGGCCCGCACCAGGAAGAACTGGCTGGTGGGTTGATAGCCGGTGATCCGTGCGATGGTTTGTGCTTCGTCGGTCAATTGCTGCGGTGCACCGACCCATTGGCGAATGTCGTTTTTCGTTTGCAGTTGCAGCAGGCCAGCGACACAGAAAGCGAGCAGCAGAACCAGCAGCACCGGCGTGCTCAGGATCTTGAGCAAGTCTTCGCGACGAGCCAGCAAAAACTCGGAAACCTGCAGCGGCCATTGCGCCGGGCGCAACTCCACACCCTTGAGCAGCGCCGGCAACAGGCATACGGCGGACAGATAAGCTCCCAGCAGACCGGCGGCGGAGAACACCGCAATCTGGGTCAGCGCGGGGAACGGCGTCCAGGCCAGGGCCAGGTAGCCGATGGCGCTGGTGATCAGGCTCAATGTCAGGCCCGGCAAAGTCAGGCGTAGCGCTGGCCAGCTTTGCCAGGGTTTCAGGCTCCAGCTCTTGGACAAATAGTGCA
Source organism: Pseudomonas sp. Sample_24 (assembly GCF_004307605.1). Classification (NCBI taxonomy): domain Bacteria; kingdom Pseudomonadati; phylum Pseudomonadota; class Gammaproteobacteria; order Pseudomonadales; family Pseudomonadaceae; genus Pseudomonas; species Pseudomonas sp. Sample_24. The sequence continues at coordinate 31,209 of NZ_RCNW01000114.1, read as the reverse complement.
ATGGATAATCGACCGCGACGCCGATCAGGCTCGACCCCAGCACCAGTGTCATCACGTGCATATGACCGAACAGTGCCACACACGCCACCGCGCCGAACAGCATGCCCACCAGCACCGGGACAAATGCCAGCAACACACGCCAGCGGCGGAAGGCCAGAAGCAACAACAACAGGATGCCGACGGTGGCACCACCGCCGACCCAGGTCATCTCACGGGACGCCTGTTTCTGACCATTGGCGGCATAGAGCAGGCCGCTGGCGGCCAGCAGTTGCACGTCAGACGTAGCGGCTTCTTCGCGGCTTTGCGCAAGCAGATCGGCCACTTGCAGCGGCAGGCTCATGTCGAAGGCGTTGCCGGTGGTGCGGGCGCGCAGCAGTACCCAGCTCTTGCCGTCGGCATCGGCAATCAACGCGCCGCTGCCGAGGTCCAGTTGCACCGCACCGTGCTGCGGCTGGCTGTTCTGGATGCGTCCGGTCAGGCCCAGCCAGTCGTCCTGGCTTGGCACCAGGCTGAAGCCGGTGAAAGGGTCGAACAGCGCTTGTACGCGTTGCTGGATAAAGGCGTCGGGATGCTCGATCAATTGCTGGCGATCGTCCGCCGAGAGCATCGACAAACGGCCCTGCAACAGTTGCGTGCGCAGCGCCGGCAAATCGGCTTGCAGGTTCCACTGGACCTTCTCGAACAAACCACTGGCCTGCCATTGATCGCCGAGTTTTTGCGCCATGGCGATGGCCTGCTCACGATGTTCATGGCCGACCAGTACCAGCATTTCGCGATTCAGTGGTTCCTGCATGCGTTGTTCGGCGCGCAGTTCCAGAGCGTCGGGCGCAGTGCCCGGCACCAGTTCCATCAGGTTGGCCGACAACGGTGCACCGTTGCGCCATTGCCAACCGGCGAGCGCCACCACGGCCAGCAGCAGGATCACGAATAGCCACGGCAGCCTGCGTTCACTGGGCAAAGTCATGTTGCTCCGCGTCGCTCAAGGGTTGGGCACTGGTGCTGTCCTGCATGCGCAACAGGGTGCGGTCGCCCTGGGTTTCAAGCAATTCGATGCTGTGCACCAGTTCACCGCCGGCAATGTTGATCTGGTTGAACACCTGCTTGAGCAGCATCGAACGCGGTAGCAGGGTCAGTTTCCAGTTCTGCGCGTCGCCGCTCAAGGACAGTTCGAAATCCCGTTGCAGGCCGCTGCTGTCGCCTTGCAGCACAGCGAGGAACAAACGGTTCTGCTCGGCGCCCGCGCTTTTGCCAGGCAGCATCTGCCAGCTGTTGCCGTCGCGTCGGGCAATACCTTGGGTGGTGATGCGGTAATCCTGTTGTAACGGGGTTTTCAGTAGCCACAGCAGACCGTATTTTTTCGCCAGGACAAACGTGCCTTTGCTGGTCAGTGGCTGGGGCAGGGCACGCAGGTGCTTTTCCTGGATGAAGTTGCCGTGGATGACGTCGGGCTTGGCCAGTTGATCGCTGAGCTGTTGCAGATCGAATGCCTGAGCCAGCCCCGGAATGCCCAACACCACGCACAACACTGCAGGAGCGAGCCTGCTCGCGAAAAACCCGAGAACGCCGCAGGGTTTGGCCCCGGCGTCATCGTTAACGACCATCGCTGGCAAGCCAGCTCCCACAGGGGACCGGGGGTGGCGGAACATCATGGCAAGGCCCTTTCGACGGCGTCGGTGAAGACTTTGGGGGAAGCCAACAACATCTCGCGGTTGCTCATGTCGACCGCGACTTGCACGGAAACCGCGCGGGTCAGGCGTTCGCCGGTTTGCGCATCGCTGATCAGGTAGTTGATCTTCAGACGGTTTTCCCATTCCACCAGATTGGCTCGCACGTTGAGCTTCTGGCCGAACACCGCACCGCGCACGTAGCGCAATTGCAGGTCGATCACCGGCCACGCGTAACCCGAGTCGGACATCGCGGTGTAGTTGTGGCCGATCTTGTCCAGCAACGCGCAACGGGCGATTTCCAGGTATTTGACGTAATGACCGTGCCAGACGACGTTCATGCTGTCGACGTCAAAGAACGGTACGAGGATTTCCGTATCGGTGTGCAGCACTCCCTTGCTACGCATGCAGCCTCCAGTGTTGTTCGGCGATCCGTTTCAGGCACAGGCGCAGTTCGCCTTCCAGCGCACGATCTTCGATGACCGGCGGGAAGTCTTTGCCCAACGCTTCGTGCATGGCCGCGAGCGCTGGCGGCAACGGTCGCGCGTCCTCGGCCTGACCACGCAGCCAGACGCCTTGGTTGGCGGCGAGCAATGTGGCGGCGGCGACCTGTTCGGTCAATTCCAGTACACGGATCGCATCGCGGGCGGCGATGGTGCCCATGCTCACCTTGTCCTGGTTGTGACACTCGGTGGAACGCGAGAACACGCTGGCCGGCATGGTGTTTTTCAATGCTTCGGCGGTCCAGGCACTGGTGCCGATCTGCACGGCCTTGAAACCGTGGTTGAGCATCGCTCGGTCGGCTGTGGCACCGGAGAGATTGCTCGGCAAACCGTGGTTGTAGCGCTCATCCACCAGCAGGGCGAGTTGCCGGTCCAATAGGTCGGCGACGTTGGCGACCAGGTTTTTCAAACTGTCCATGGCGAACGCGATGTGGCCGCCATAGAAGTGCCCGCCATGCAAAACACGTTCGGCTTCGGCATCGATGATCGGGTTGTCGTTGGCGCTGTTGAGCTCGATTTCAATGAATGAACGCAACCAGTTCAGGCTATCGGCCAGCACGCCAAGGACATGGGGCGCGCAACGCAGGGAATAGCGGTCTTGCAGGCGATGCAGCGGTGCGGTCGGGGCGTCGATCGCCAGATCCTTGCGCAGCCACGCGGCGACTTGCATCTGCCCCGGATGGGGTTTGGCGGCGAACAGGCGCTCGTCGAAATGCTCGGGATTACCTTGCAGCGCGACCACGTTCAGCGCGGTGATGCGCGTCGCCAGTCGCAGCAGGTAGTCGGCGCGGGCGAAGGCCAGGCAGGCGAGGCCAGTCATCACGGCGGTGCCGTTCATCAGCGCCAGGGCTTCTTTCGGACGCAGCACCAGCGGTTGCCAGCCGAGCTCGCGATGCACCTCGGCGGACTGGCGGCGTTCGCCGCGGAACATCACTTCGCGTTCACCAGACAGCGTGGCGGCGACGTAGGACAGCGGCGTCAGATCGCCGCTGGCGCCGACCGAGCCCTCTTCCGGAATCAGCGGCAGAATGTCGTATTCAAGGAAGGCTTGCAGGCGTGCCAGCAGTTCCACCCGCACCCCCGACACGCCGTGGCACAGTGACTGCAACCGCGCCGCCAGCACCGCACGGGTGGCCTGGGCGTCGAGCAATTTGCCCAACCCGCAACCGTGGAAGGTGTACAGATGCTGCGGCAGCGCTTCGACGTGATGCAGCGGCACCGCCACCACACAGGAATCGCCGTAACCGGTGGTCACGCCGTAGATCACGCCTTCCTTGTCCAGCAGAGAGTCGAGGAAACGAGCGCCCTTGGCGATGCGCTCGCGGTAGGCAGCGTCGCTCTGCAATTGCGCCGGCGCCTGGCGGTTGGCCAGGGCCAGCACGTCTTCGATGCGCAAAGGGAGTTCGCCGAAGGTTACCGGCTCAAGCGTTGGCGTCGTCATCGGTCTTCCAGAAAGGGTAAAAGTTGAACCATTGTTGAGGCGCGTCGAGGCAATAGTGACTCAGGCGCTCGGCGTAGCGGGAGGCCCACTGATGAATGACCTGCTCGCGATCCGTACGTTTCCAGATAATCGAGTCCGCAAAAGGCTCAATGGTCAGGCGATAGTCACCGTCGGGTTTCTTCAGGCACAGCAACAGGTTGACCGGGCATTTCAACAAACCGGCCAACAGCCACGGCCCTTGCGGAAACCTGGCCGGATGGCCAAGGAAATCCACTGTCACGCTGCGCCCGCCATGCAGTGGCACGCGGTCGCCGGCAATCGCCAGCCACTCGCCGCGCTCCAGGCGCTCGTGCAGTTGCAGCATGATCACCGGGTCCAGTTCGCTGACCTGGATCAGGCGCAGATTGGTCGCGCCGGCTTCGCCGAGCAAGCGGTTGAATTGCTCGGCGTGTTTGGTGTGCACCAGCACATTCATAGTGACCTTTTCGCCGATTTCCGCCAGTGCGCGGCAGACTTCGAGATTGCCCAGGTGAGCGCCCACCAGCATCTGCCCGCGAGTACCGCGCAACTGATTGCGCAGCAGCGCCGGGTCGATGATTTCGATCTGCTCGATGCTCAACTTGCCGTTCCACACGTCGAGTTTGTCGAGCATGGAGTCGGCGAAGGCCATGAACTGGCCGAACACTCGCCAATGGCTCGGGCGCAATTCATTGCGACCGCTCCACTCGGCCAGGCGTTGCTGATATTGCCAGGCACTGTGGCGGGCGCTGCGGCCGAACAGGAAGAAATACAGGACGATGCCGTACAGCAGCGGGCTCAGCAGGCGACGGCCAAGCACTTTGGCGGCGACCGCGGTAAATTTCATCAGCCAGAAACTGCCGCGCTCTTCGCGGTCGGCCCAGTGTTGCTTTTGCGCGTTCATGCTCGCCACCGCCGCCAGAGGATCACCGGTGAACGCAGCAACATGCCGAAAAACAGCCGGGTGTGCATGCTCGATATCAGTACGTTGTCGTAGAACAGGCGGAAATGCGAAACACCGTCCAGCGGGTAATGCACTTTGGTTTGCAGCCATTGCATCGGTTGGTTGCGCCAGGCCAGGCGTACCAGGATGTCCGAGTCGAAATCCATGCGTTTGCCGATTTTTGCCGACTCGATCAGTGCCAGAACCGGCGGCAGCGGATACACACGGAAGCCGCACATCGAGTCGCGAATCTGCAGCGACAGGGTGTTGATCCAGACCATGACGTGGGTCAGGTAGCGGGCGTACAAGCGGCCTTTAGGCACGCTTTCATCGTACTTCGGGTAGCCGCAGATCACCGCTTGCGGATGCTTGCGCGACAGTTCGATAAAGCGTTGCACGTCTTGCAGGTCATGCTGGCCGTCGGCGTCCACTTGCAAGGCGTGGCTGAAACCCAGGCGCGACGCTTCACGCAGGCCGGTCATGACCGCGCCGCCCTTGCCCTGATTGGCAGCGAGGCGAATCAGGTAGACCATTTCGCGTTGCGCCAGTCGATCAAGTACCCTGGCGCACGCCGGGCTGCTGGCATCATCCACCAGAATGCACGGCAGATGGCGGGCAATCAGCGCATCGACCACGGTGGTGATTGCACTTTCGTGGTTGTACACCGGAATGACTGCGCAGGGGCTATGCATGCTGGTTTGCACCTGCAAGTGCGGGTTCCAGCAAAATCCGCCCGCTGGAGCAGGTGGCGGTCTCATTGCGATAGGCAAAGTACAGTTTGCTGCGGACCGGGTCGAAACGCAGGTGCAATTGGACTTCATCCCCCGGACGCACCAGTTGCTGGAATTTCAGCACTTCCATGCCGGCGAACTTTTCCGGCAAGTTCATCAATTGCTGGCCGAGGTTCAGCGCCCACTCCACTTGCACCACGCCGGGCAATACCGGTGCCGTGGGGAAGTGACCACTGAAATAGGCAAGATCCGGCGGCACGGCCAGTTGCAGGCTCCACTCGCCTTCGGTTTCGAGCTGTTCCAGAATTTGCGGCGCCTTGGGGCGCGGCGCCAGCAGCAAGGCTTCGACGTCGGCCTGGGGCAGTTTTCCCTGGGTGTTCAGCGGTAGTTGTCGCAGCAAGCGCCAGCGCCGTGGCAGGGCCAGCGCTTCGCAATGCTGGCTCAGGTGTTGGCGCAATTGTTCAGTGAGCGTGCGTCGTCCTTGATTGCGCAAGGCATGAAGGCCCGCTTCTGTCAGGACCAGCAATGCACCCAGTGAAGCGCGATTTTCCTGGACGACGCCAAGGCGCGCTTCGGCCACCCATGCATGGGTCATCAACGCCTGTTCCAGCATCGGTAGCGAAATACGCTTTTCTTCCAGTTTGACGATTCGGTCCAGCCGCCCCAGCAACTCGAAACGGCCGTCAGCGACAATTCGCGCGGCATCGGCGGTATGTTCGACATGGCCGGCGGGCAAGTAGGGTGAGGCGATGAGCAGTGCGCCGTCAGCGTCCTGGCTCAAGGCGACATCGGCGAAGGGTTGCCAGAGCGTTGGCCCCTGGCGCCAGGCGATGCCGCCGGTTTCCGAGCTGCCAAAAATTTCTGTCGGCCATTGATGGAGGCGTTGGTACAAAATCTTAGCCGCCTCGGCCGGCAACGCGCCGCCGGAAGAAAATACCCGGCGCACTGCGCTCATGGCGGGCCAGTCGAGGTTGTCGCCCATGCGCTTGAGCAGTGCCGGGCTGGCCACCCAGGCGAAAGCCGGATGCTGGCGACTGGCGCGTTGCAGGTCTTCCGGAAACGCCAGTTGCCTGCGCGTGAACGGGCGTCCGGCACACAGTGGCCAGAGCACGCGGAACAGCAGGCCGTAGATGTGTTGGGTGGCAACGCTGCCGATGATGCATGCCGGGCCGAGATCGGCGCCCCACAGCTGTTCCAGGGCTTGGACCTCATTGGCCAATTGCCGCAGGTTTTTTTCGATGCGCTTGGGCTCGCCACTGGATCCGGACGTGCACAGGCTCAGCCGGCATTGATCCAGATCCAGTGCGGCGGCGCTGAGCGGTGCATGTCGGTAAGCGCTCAGCTGAGCATCGTCGGGCTGATCGGTGAGCCACAGGTCCACTTCCTTCGACCAGCGCTGGCGGGTTTGCGCTTGCAAGTCTGCGGGCAGCAATACGCTGACCCCGGCACGCCAGGCACCCAGCAGGGCAATCGCCAGATCGGCGGCGTCTTCAAGGTGCACGGCAATGCGCTGCACACCCTGGGCTTGCAGGCCGGCGGCCAGGCTCAGGGCCTGGGCACACAGATGTGCGTGATCGAGCGGCGGCTCGGCCGTTACGGCTCGCTGCGGCTCGGCCTTGAGCAGCAGCTGCTCAAGTTTTATCCAATTCATGGGTGGCCTCGTACCCGTTGTCGTATCAGCCATTCAATGGCAAACATCAGGCCTATCAATCCGTAGGAAATAAGACCGGTGTACAACATCCACCAGTTCAGTGGCGCCCACAGCGTCAGGGCGGCGGCGCACAAACCGTTGCACAGAAAAAACACGCTCCAGGCGATGGTCACCTGGCGGGTATAGCGAATGGCCTTGGCGGGCAAGTGCGGTTCGCGCAGACGGGCCAGGCGTTCGACCATTGGCGGGCCGTACATCAGACTCGATCCGAACAGCGCCAGCATGAAACCGCTGATCAGCACCGGATACCAACGCAACAACGCCGGGCTGTTGAACAGCGCCAGCAGCAGGCAAAAGACGATGGCTGCCGCGGCCATCCACAGGCTGCCGGGCTTTTGTCGGCCGCTCAGTGCGCGGGCCAGCCACAGGCTGCCCAGCAGCAAACCGAATTGCCACGGCGCAAAATGCTCCATGCCGAAATACACCGCAAAGGGGTACAGCAGGCCTGCCAGCAGCAGGCCAAGGCCGATCAGTCGGCTCATGCGGCCGGTTGAACCAGACGGTAGACCGCCTCGACGACGTCGCTGACGGTACGCACCGATTTGAATTCTTCGGCGGCGATTTTCTTGCCGGTCTGACGTTTGATGTGGTCGATCAGGTCAACCGCGTCGATGCTGTCGATTTCCAGATCCTGATACAGGTTGGATTCGAGGCTGACGCGCTCGGGCTCCAGTTCAAACAGCTCGACCAAGGCATCGCGCAGGGTGTTGAAAATGTCGTCACGAGTTTGCATGGTCCGGTCTCAAGCTGCCTGTTTTGCGGTGACGAACGCCGCAAGGCTCGCCACGTTGCTGAAATGATTACGCGTGTCCTTGGCGTCGGCATCGATTTTGATGCCGTATTTTTTCTGGATGGCCAGGCCGAGTTCCAGAGCATCGACAGAGTCCAGGCCCAAGCCTTCGCCGAAGAGCGTCTGGTCATCGCCGATGTCGTCGGCACTGATGTCTTCGAGGCCAAGGGCGTCGATGATAAGCATTTTGATATCACGGTGCAGATCGCTCATCTTCGGCGAGCTCCTTAATAAAGTACGAATGTAGGTAATCATTGAGCTTGCGCGAGGCTTGAGGCGCTGGGCCCAGCGCAGCGAAGGCCTGTGGGTCTATATCGGCCCCGACGCGAAAACTGAAGTGCACACGACGCTTTGGGATCCGATACCAGGGCTCCGCTTTGGTCAACGTGGTCGGATTGACCCTGATCACCACGGGGGTGAGGATTTTCGCACCCCGCACGGCAATTGCCGCTCCTCCCCGATGAAAGGCCGGTGCCTGGCCCGGCTGGGTGCGGGTGCCTTCGGGAAAGATGATCAGGGTTTGACCCTCTTTCAATGCATCGGCGGCGGCATCGAGCATGTCCATGCTGCCGTCGTTGCTGATGTATTCGGTACGGCGTAGCGGGCCGCGGGTGAAAGGGTTTTCCCAGAGGCTTTGCTTGACCACGCAGTTGGCGTGGCGCACCAGCCCGATCAGGAATACCACGTCGATCAGCGAGGGATGATTGGCGATGATCATCTGCCCCGGGCGTCCGAGTTTTTCCTCGCCCTGAATGTCATAGGTCAGCACGCCGGCGCGAGCCATGAACCGCACGAAAAACCAGAAGCAACGGCTGACCGTATGCCGCGCGCGCAGGCGATGGGTCCGGGCATCGCCCGGCAAACAGCCGAGCAACGGAAAAACCACCACGCGCAGGCACAGCCCGCCCAGTCCGAACAGGGTAAAGCTTGCAGCAGTTGCCAGCAGGCGCCAGTAGTAGGCGTCGCGGTTTTTCTCGATCATGGATTGCGTTGCCAGGTCCATACACGATTTTTCCAGGCATGTTGGCAGGTGGTTTGCTGGCCCAGCAGCGTTTTCAACAGATTCAGTGCATGGGGCCAGCGAGACTTGGACAACGCATCCGAGGGGCTGTTCAGGGACAGCTGCCAGTCGTTGCCTGGCGTGATCAGCAGGCCGAGGGCGTACGGAAACGGCACGTCATCAATCCACGTCGAATAGGCTTCGGGGGGCTGTTCCTCGGTTACCACCAGCAACACGGCCGGCGCACCCTCATTCAGCAAGGCCGCGGCTTCCAGCATGCCGTGTTCCAGGCCATCGCCGGCTGCGGCAAGGGCGGTCATCTCGCTGGTTTCAGCGCGCATGATCGACCACAGGCCAATGATCGCGTTGTGCACAGAAAGACTGAATTGAGTGGGCGACAGCGGCTGTTCAACGGCCAACTCACTGAGAATGTCGAAGGTGCGCGGGGTTTCACCATGACGGGAAACAAAGACCAGCGGCAAGTCCTGACGACCTTCGGCCAGGGGCCAGGCGATACTGAATGCCATCCTTGCCAGCCGACTGAGGCGTCGGCGCTGCATGGCCGGCAGAAACGAGACATCCGGGGCCGCATCGCTGCCCGGGAGTACGACCGGTCGTCGACTCCAGGCTTGCCAATCGTCCACGCTTTCGAGCCCCGGGGCCCACGCGCGCCACTGGGCGATGTTGAAATTGATCACAGACATTCATCCCGCCCCTGCGGGCTTTCTTGACGCGATGAGTGCGCAAATGCACGGCACACCCTACGTGGCGCTTGGCGCCGAGTGGTGCGCATTATCCCGGTGCGACGAACGCGTAGCAAATGCTGGTTACATTTTGCTCAGCAAGATGTACCGCCTGGTTGGCGAAAAATGAACGTTTGGCAATTATTCACATTTTCATCATGCCGTTTGTCGGCCATTGCTGCGTATGGCTCTGATGTTTCCCGTTTTTTGGTGCGAGACGACGACTGACTGTGCAGTCCCCATTCCGGGAGGTAGCTAAGCAACGCCATGCACCACTACACTCGGTCATTCTTTGATACACGGAGGTTTTGACATGCGGCGCGTGGTGTTCAATCAGAAAGGTGGCGTGGGCAAATCCAGCATTGCCTGCAATTTGGCGGCGGTCAGCGCCAACGAGGGTTTTCGCACCCTTTTGGTTGACCTCGATGCCCAGGCCAATTCCACTCAATACCTGACGGGGCTCACCGGCAATGACATTCCCATGGGGATTGCCGATTTTTTCAAGCAAACCCTGTCTTCCGGGCCGTTCTCCAGAAAAAACCAGGTCGATATCTACGAAACGCCGTTCGATAACCTCCATGTCGTCACCGCCACGGCTGAACTGGCGGACTTGCAGCCCAAGCTCGAGGCCAAGCACAAGATCAATAAGCTGAGGAAGTTGCTGGAAGAGCTGAGCGAAGACTATGACCGGATTTACCTCGATACCCCTCCAGCGCTCAATTTTTACGCCGTTTCAGCGCTGATTGCCGCTGATCGCGTGCTGATTCCCTTCGATTGCGACAGTTTTTCGCGCCAGGCTCTTTACGGCCTGCTGGCGGAAATCGAAGAGCTGAAGGAGGACCACAACGAAGGCCTGGAAGTTGAAGGCATCGTCGTCAACCAGTTTCAGGCCCGAGCCAGCCTGCCGCAGCAAATTCTCGACGAACTGATCGCTGAGGGGCTGCCGGTGTTGCCGGTGTATCTGGCCTCTTCGGTGCGCATGCGCGAATCCCACCAGGCCAATACGCCGCTGATCCATCTCGATCCAAGACACAAGCTGACGCAGCAATTCGTCGAGCTGCACAACCTGCTGGAAAACGCCTGATATTTGGTCATACACACAACCTTCAGGAGTGAGCCCTGCTTGCGATGAGGTTTGACATCCACATCCTCGCCGACTGACTCGCTCACACAAGGGCTGCGCTGTTTCAGATCCCCTGACTGCGCAGCCAGCTCATCAACTGCGGCAATGGAAACGCCCCGCTCTGGCGTGCGACTTCCCGGCCGTTCTTGAACAGGATCAGGCTCGGGATCGAGCGAATCCCCAGCTGGGCTGATAATTGCTGATTGGCCTCACTGTCCAGCTTGGCCAGCCGGCACTTGCCCGCCAGTTGCGCTGCCGCTTGTTCAAATACCGGCGCAAACGACTTGCACGGCCCGCACCAGTCCGCCCACACGTCCACCAGCAACGGCAAATCACCCTTGATCTGGCTGGCGTAGTCACCTTGTTTCAGTTCAAACGGCTTGTTCAACAAGACCTCGGCTTTGCAGCGTCCGCATTTGGGATGATCGTTCAGGCGTTCGGCCGGGATGCGGTTGAGGCCATTGCAGTGGGGGCAGGGGATGAGGAGAGGATTGGTCATGGGCGATATCCAATAGAGAACTGATAACGGCTAGTTGGAGACGTTTGCTTATATTTTCAATCGTGCAGCAACTGAAGCTGAAACTAGGCTGAGACAAGGATCTGATTGAGACCGTTGGTCTGTTTAGATGTATCGCATGTTGCGATAAAAAATCCTTGTGATTAACTCCTCCATAGCAAAATGCGATAAGGATGTTGCATGCGAGTGTTTTCCGAAAAGCGTATCCGGGACGCCAAAGTAAAGTGGCCGCTGGCGGCCAGCGCGCTGGACCAGTGGTATCGATTGGCAAAGCGCGTCAAGCCAACTGATTTTTCGGCCATGAAATCTTCGTTTCCCGCAACCGACAAGGTCGGTGAGTTTCACGTTTTTGATATTGGCGGAAACAAATTACGGCTGATTCCTATGTTCGATATCAGCATCAAAAAATCTACATCAAGCATGTGCTGGATCACCGCGAATATGACCGCGGTAAATGGAAGGAGGGAAGATCATGAGTGTTCTGATCAAAAACGCGGCCGAGCATTGGGAGTTCGTTGCGCCATTGCTGCGCAAGCCCAAGAACGAAGACGACTATGACACTCTGGTGCAGGCACTCGACGAGTTACTCGAGATGACCGGAGTTGACGAGTCACACCCCCTGATGAGTCTGGTGGACATCATCGGTGACTGGATTGAAGAGTGGGATCACAAACATCACCCTATGCCCGAAGCTACGGGTGCCGAAGTGCTTGGTTACATGATGCGCGAACACGGCCTGACACAGAGCGATCTACCCGGAGTCGGCCCCCAGTCAGTGGTATCCGAGATTCTGAGCGGGAAGCGTCAGCTCAACCTGCGGCAGATCCGCTGGTTGGCCGAACGCTTTGGTGTGTCGGTGGAAACCTTCATATGACCGGATTCAGGAAGAACAACTGATCTCCAGATGCTTGCCCCACTCCGGCGGCCGTTCGGCGTAGCTTTCCATTCCCGGCTGTTCCTCGAACGGCTTGCTCAGCACCGTGTGCAGGCGCCGAACCTCCGAGTAGTCGCCGCTCTCTGCCGCATCGATAGCCTTTTGCGCCAGATAATTGCGCAGGATGTACAGCGGATTCACCGCGTGCATCCGTTGCCGACGCTGCGCTTGATCAAGCGCGCCTTCGCGGGCAACCCGGGCGATGTAGAGCTCGCCCCAGGCATCGAAGCCCTTGAGGTCGACGAAGTCATCACGCAAGCGGGCGACGGCCGCCTCCGGTGATTCGTCGCCCAGGCGGCGGAAGAACAGGCTGTAATCGACGCCGCTGTTTTGCATCAGTTGCAGCAGGTGTTCCAGCAGCTTCTGGTCGTCGTCTTCAGCCGTGGTGAAGCCAAGACGACGGCGCATCAGGTCGAGGTAATGGGCCTGGAACAGTGGCAGGTACAGGCCGAGGGTTTCGCGCAGGGCCTCGACGCTGATGAACGGCGTCAAGGCCTGGGCCAGGGCGCTGAGGTTCCACTGTCCGATCGGCACCTGGTTGCTGAAGGAATAGCGGCCCTGGTCATCGGAGTGGTTGCAGATGAAGTTGGCGTCGAAGTCGTCGAGGAAGGCGAACGGGCCGAAATCGAAGGTAATGCCGAGGATCGACATGTTGTCGGTATTCATCACCCCGTGGCAGAAGCCGTAGGCTTGCCACTTGGCGATCAGCTCGGCGTTGCGTTCGACGATTTCGCGGAACATGGCCAGATACGGTTCCGGTTGTTCCAGGCATTGCGGGAAATGCATGGCCAGCACGTGATCGCCGAGCTCTTTCTGTTTTTCGGGGCGCTTGGTGTAGTAGAAATACTCGAAATGTCCGAAGCGCACATGGCTCGGTGCCAGGCGCAGGACCATGGCGGCGCGTTCCTGTTTTTCGCGCCAGACCGGGGTGTCGGAGCCGATCACGCACAGTGCTCGTGTGGTCGGGATGTTCAGCGCGTGCAACGCTTCAGAAGCAAGGAATTCGCGGATCGAGGAGCGCAGCACCGCACGACCATCGCCCATGCGCGAAAACGGTGTCTGGCCGGCACCCTTGAGGTGCAGGTCCCAGTGTTCGCCGGCCTCGTTGTACACCTCACCCAGCAACAGGCCCCGACCGTCGCCCAGTTGCGGGTTGTACGAACCGAACTGATGCCCGGAATAGACCATTGCCCGAGGAACCGCATCGGCCCAGAGCTTATGGCCGCTGAACAGCTCGGCGAACTCCGGGGTTTCGGCCACGGCCGGGTCAAGGTCCAGCAGCGCCATGGCGGCAGGGCTAGCGACTACGAGGCGCGGGTTGTCGATGGGCTCGGGCAGCACGTGGGCGGAAAACGTATCGCCCAAGCGGTCGAAGCGATTATCGAAGGTCAGTTCGTCGAGGGCTTTCAAGGGCCGGCTCCAGCAGAATGTCCGAGCATTCTGCTGGGGAAAGTCCGGTTAGTCGAGTTTGGCGGCGGGCGGCATTTGTGGCGGTTGCTTGCCATCCTTTATCGGCACAATGGTTTTCGCTTCCGGCTCGATCGGCACCATCTTGTATTCCTGTCCGTGCAGGTTCTTCAGGTAAACCTCCATCTGCCGGAACGAGATGTTGATGTGCTGCTTCTTGAACTCCCGATTGATGAAGCGGTTGACCTCGTCGAGCACCGGGTTGCGGTCGCCGAGGTCGCGCACGTGCATGCGCAGTTCGTGGTCGAGAGTGCTTTCACCGAAGTTCAGGAAATACACGTGGGGTTCCGGATCTTTTAGCACGCGTGGGTTATCCCGCGCGGCCTTCAGCAGCAGCTCTTTGACCAGGTCCAGGTCCGAACCGTAATCGACGCCGAGTTTGAGGGTCACCCGTGTGATGGTGTCGGTCAGCGACCAGTTGATCAGCTGCCCGGTAATGAACGTCTTGTTCGGGACAATGATGTCCTTGCGGTCGAAGTCGGTGATGGTCGTGGCGCGGATGCGGATCTTGCTCACCGTGCCCGACAGGTTGCCGATGGTGATGGTGTCACCGATCCGCACCGGGCGTTCGAACAGGATCATGATGCCGGAGATGAAGTTGGCGAAGATCTCCTGCATGCCGAAACCGAGGCCAACCGACAGCGCGGCCACCAGCCACTGCAACTTGTCCCAGCTCACCCCGAGTGTCGACAGGGTGGAAACGAAACCGACGCCGGCGATCACGTAGGACAGCAACGTCGTCGTGGCGTAAGCACTGCCCTGGGCCAGGTTGAGCTTGGACAGCACGAACACTTCCAGCAGGCCCGGCAAGTTGCGCGCCAGGGCGAAGGTAATGCCGATGATGATCAGTGCGCCGAGCATGTCGCCGATGCTGATCGGCACCATGCTCATGTTGGCGCCGGTGCCGCTGGTGTATTCGTAGAGGGTGATGTTGTCCAGGTACGAGAACACCGTGATCAGGTCGGCCCAGACCCAGTACAGCAAGGCCATGAACCCGCCGAGCAAGGCCAGGCGAATCAGGCGCAGGGACTGTTCGTTGACCTTCTCGATGTCCATGGTCGGCTCTTCGATCACCGCTTCGCCATCGCCGGCCTCCTTGGCCGCCTGCCGCTTGGCGAGGGCGCGCTGATAGGCCAGGCGACGGGCCGCTACGCTCAGGCCACGGACGAAGGTGGCTTCGATCACCAGCCAGAACATCAGCAGGTACAAGGTGTTGATCAGGCGGTCGCTGAGTTTGAGCGCGGTGTAGTAGTAGCCGAAGCACACGGCCACGAACAGCGCCACGGGCAGGATGGTGAACATGACGCCCACGGCTTTGCGGAACAGCGAGGCGTTTTCGTGGGTCGGGCTGCTGACCAGCAGGCGGCTGAGCAGCAATGTCATCAAGGCGTAGCAAGTGAGTACGACCGGCATGCCGATCACGTCATCGGCGAGCCCGGCCGGTTGCAGTTCGGCAACGGCTACCACTGCCACCAGGGCCATCACCACCATCCCGAGCCGACGGACCCAGCCCCGGAGGAATTCGACCTGAGGTTTTTCCCAGCGGAAATGCAGTTCAGCCACGCCGCCCGGTGCGAGGATGCGGTAGGCGGTGTAGAACACCAGCCATGCCTGGGCCATTTGCAGCAACGCCGCGCCCATATTGGCGTTTTGCCCTCGGGCGTCGATTTGCAGGGCCAGGCCGCACAGGGCCAGACCCAACGAGACCGGCATCGCCAACAGGATATTGATCAGAATCGCCTGAGGTGTGTGCCACTGACTGTCACGCTTGAAGTGGCCGATGTCCTGGTGAACCTTGTTCAGACGGGCATACAGTTGCTTGCGACGCCACAGCAGGGCGCCGATCAACAGCGCAAGTGGCAGGAACAGCAGCGGTCGTTGGGTCAGGCCATCAGTCAACTCGCTCAGGCTTGAGGCCAGGGGCAGGGAATCGACCTGGCGTTGCAAGCGATCCGGCACGCTGCGCAGCCATTCAAGGTCCAGCGGTTTATTGCTGGGAATCCAGAACATCTGCTCGTCCAGCGTCGCACGCAGGCTTTGCGCGGTGCTGAGCAATTGCTTCTGGTTCAACTGCAGGGTGATGGACTCGTTGAGCACTGCGCTCAATTCGCGGTTCAGGCGCTCGAGCAGGTCGGCACGCGTGGTCGCCAGTTCCAAGAGGCTTTTGCGCAACTGCGGGGTGACTTGCTCGGGCGGTTGGGCGGCCAGCAGATTGTCGACATAAGTGGCCGGGTTGCTGAGCAATTCCCGTTGTTGGCTGACTTCGAATTGATACAGCCGAATGTCGGCGATCTGGTCGGCGAGGTCGCGATCGACCTTGAGGCGCGGCAGGGCCAGTTTCTGTTTGTAGAGAATCTTCGAGAGCAGCAGGCTGCCCTTGAGCACGCTGATCTGCTCGTCCAGCGCCGCATCGCTTTGGGTCACGCTGTCCAGCTGTTGCTTGGTCTGCAGATTCTGCTGGGTGACTTCGTTGAGACGGTCAGTGCTTTTGAGCAGGTAATCCGAGAGTTTCAGGTTGGCGGTGCTTTCAGTCGCCAACAGGCTGCTGCCGCCGGCCTTCTGTGCTTCGATCGACTGCTGCGTCACCGTCTCTTGGGATTGAGCCAGGCGCTTCTGATTGATCAGGCTTTGCAGGTCCTGGATTTCCCGGTCCAGGCGATCGGATTTTTCCGACAGCAAATCATGCTGGCTGTTGCCCAGGTCTTGCAGCTGGGTATTGCCGGCCAGTTCCTGGCGCCGCAGCGGGATCAAGGCGTTGAGGGCGGCGAGCTCGGCATTGAGCTGGTCGCGCTGCTCGGCGCTCAGGGTCTTGCCGGCGTCTTTGCCGGTCTTGAGCATATTGTTGATCTGCTGGATACGCGTCTGGCTGGCGGAAATTTCCGCCTGGGCACGCTCGGGACGGGTCTGTGCAGTAATGATCAGGCTGTTGGCGTCCGCCAGGGCTTTCTGCAGATCGCTTTGCTGGGTCGATCGCTCAGTGAGCATTTGCTCGAGTTGCTGGATCGACTCTTTTGCGAAGCGTTGCGATACGGGCGCGACGACGCTGGCCTTGAGGCGCGTCAGCTCACGCTGGTTTTCGATGGTTTGCTTGGGCGCGGTGGCCAGTTGCTGCTTGAGATCGCTGAGTTTCTGCTCGTAATCACGCTGATTGTTGAGCTGCGTCAGCGTGCCTTGCAGGACGGACTGCAGAGCCTTTTGATCGGCCTCCGGCAATTTGCGGTCGGCAATCTTGTCCAGACTCGTCTGCACAGATTCGCGGGAGGGCGGTTCGGCGGCTTGCAAAGGTCCGACGGAGAGGCTCAGGCCCAACAGGGCCAGGACGAAAAAGGTGCGCAGGCTTGACATAGAGACCGATCAAAATACGAGGCGAAGAGTGGAGTTTAGAGGAACAAGCCCGGACCCGGGCGACTTCCTTCGGGGAATCTGACGCCCACTTTGTCGATCTTGTTCCCGTCCATGACCGCGACAGTCCAGAGGGTGTTGTTCCACTCCACCTGGTCGCCGACCACCGGCGCTCCCCCGACTTTCTGGGCGATGAACTTGCCCAGAGTCATCTGCGGATCGATGTCTTCGACCTTCAACCCGTACAGGGCAGCAACCGCGGCCAGCTGGGCGTCTCCTTCGAGAACGAAGTCGCCGAAAAAGCGCAAATCGAGGCCGCGTTGCGGTGCCTGGCTGAACAGTTTTCCGAGGGCCGCAAGGTTGTGTTCATGGCCGATTACGCACAGTAAATCATCGACTTCCAGCACCGTACTACCCGACGGATGGAGCAGTTGTTGACCACGAAACAGGGCAGCGATGCGGGTACCTTCGGGCATTTTCAGTTCGCGCAGGGGCGAACCGATGCACCATTTTTCGGCACCGAGGCGATAAACGAACAGTTCCCACTCACTGGTGACATGCACTTCGAGCGCAGACCGGGAAATCGGCGCGGGCTCCGGTGGCACCGTGACCTTTAGCAGCTTGGCGACCCACGGCAGGCTGGTGCCTTGTACCAGCAGCGAGACCAGAACGATGAAGAAGGCCAGGTTGAAGTACAGCTGGGCATTGGGCAGGCCGGCCATCAGCGGGAACACCGCCAGAATGATCGGTACCGCGCCACGCAGGCCCACCCAGGAAATGAACGCCTTTTCGCGGCCATGGAACGCCTTGAACGGCAACAACCCCACCACCACTGACAGCGGCCGCGCAAACAGAATCATCCATAGCGCCAAGGCCAGGGCCGGCAAGGCAATCGGCAGCAAATCGTGGGGCGTGACCAACAGCCCCAGCACCAGGAACATGCCGATCTGTGCCAGCCAGGCCATGCCGTCGAGCATGTGCAGGATGCCGTGGCGGCTGCGTACCGGCCGGTTGCCGATGACCAGACCGCACAGGTACACCGCGAGGAAGCCGCTGCCGTGCAAGGCGTTGGTCAGGGCAAACACCACCAGGCCACCGGCGATGACCAGGATCGGGTACAGACCGGTGGCCAGATTGATCCGGTTGACCAGTTGCAACATCAGCCAGCCGCCGCCGAGGCCAATCACACCACCGATACCGAACTCGCGCAGCAGGTGCGCCAGCAGGCTCCAGTGCAGCCCAGTCTGGCCGCTGGCGAGCATGTCGATCAGCGTGACGGTGAGGAACACCGCCATCGGGTCGTTGCTGCCGGATTCGATCTCCAGGCTGGCGGTCACCCGTTCGTTCAGGCCTTTGCCGCCCAGCAACGAAAACACCGCCGCGGCATCGGTGGAGCCGACGATGGCGCCAATGAGCAGGCCCTGGATCAGGTTCAGGTCGAACAGCCAGGCCGCGGCCATGCCGGTCAGCCCGGTGGTGATCAACACCCCGACCGTGGCCAGCGACAACGCCGGCCACAACGCCACGCGGAAACTCGACACCCGCGTGCGCAAACCGCCGTCGAGCAGGATCACCGCCAGTGCGAGGTTGCCGACCAGATAAGCCGTGGGGTAGTTATCGAAAATAATGCCGCCGCCGTCGACGCCGGCCGCCATGCCAACGGCCAGGATGATCACCAGAATCGGGATGCCGAGGCGCGACGAAAGTGAGCTCACCAGAATGCTTGCACCTACCAGCAACGCGCCGATCAAGAACAGGCTGTTGATGGTCGTCGCATTCAAAGGCAGTACTCCAGAAAGCTGAAAGGCGGGCACAAACTGACCATGCAGTCTGCGTGCCAGCGATTCTAACCTGTTGAAATGTGATGCTGTCAAAAAGCTTTTCTGGTTTATACCAGATCGTTCCCACGCTCTGCGTGGGAACGCCTCAATGGACGCTCTGCGTCCACTTCCGGGGCGCGGAGCGCCCTGGGATGCATGCCCACGCAGAGCGGAACGATCATGGAAAGCTTTTGAAAGCAGTCTTGCACACCCTCTTGAGCAGGGTGGGATCAGTGTGGCGAGGGAGCTCGCTCCCGCTGGGCGCGTAGCGCCCCCAAAACGACACAGCGGTTCGTCAGATTCAGCGCATGGGTCAATTGCGACTGCTTCGCAGCCGAGCGGGAGCAAGCTCCCTCGCCACAGAGGCGACTTCAGATTAAAGGCTGAACCGCCCAACCATGGTGTTCAGGTCCACCGCCAGGCGCGACAACTCACTGCTCGCTGCGCTGGTCTGGTTGGCGCCGGTGGCCGATTGCACCGACAAATCGCGGATATTCACCAGGTTGCGGTCCACTTCACGGGCCACTTGCGCCTGTTCTTCAGCAGCGCTGGCGATTACCAGATTGCGTTCGTTGATTTCGACAATGGCGCTGTTGATGGTGTCCAGTGACATTCCCGCGCCGCGGGCGATGTTCAGGGTCGATTCGGCACGCTCTGTGCTGTTGCGCATCGAATCCACCGCATGTTCGGTGCCGCTCTGGATGCTGCCGATCATGCGCTCGATTTCGCTGGTCGACTGCTGGGTGCGATGAGCCAGTGCCCGCACTTCGTCGGCCACCACCGCAAAACCACGACCGGCTTCACCGGCACGTGCAGCTTCGATGGCCGCGTTCAGGGCCAGCAGGTTGGTCTGGTCGGCCAGGCCACGGATCACGTCCAGTACTTTGCCGATGTCGCGGGACTCGTTCGCCAGGTCGCCGATCAGGGTCGCGGTGCTCTGAACATCGGCGCTCATGCGTTCAATGGCGCTGACGGTTTCCTGCACCAGATCACGGCCGTCGCCGGCAGACGTAGTGGCGTTCTTCGAGGCTTCGGACGTACTTACGGCGTTGCGCGCGACTTCTTCCACTGCACTGGTCATTTCATTGACCGCGGTGGCGGCCTGTTCGATTTCGTTGTTCTGCTGGGTCAGGCCACGGGCACTTTCGTCGGTGACACTGTTGAGCTCTTCCGCGGCGGACGCCAATTGCGTGGCCGAGCCGGAAATCCGCTGCAGGGTGTCGCGCAGTTTGTCCTGCATCTTCGACATCGCCAAGAGCAGGCGGCCGGCCTCATCTTCGCCATCGACGGTGATCGGGCGCGTCAGGTTGCCTTCGGCAATCTGTTCGGCGGCGTTCAGTGCGTTGGCGATGGGGCGGGTGATGCTGTTGGTCAGCAACCAGGCGAACAGCATGGTCAGGGCGGTGGCGATCACAAGCAGGGCGATCACCAGATTGAAGGCCGAATCGTATTGGTCGGCGGCTTGCTGGTTGGTGTCGAGGGTCTGCTGAGTGTTGATCTCCAGCAGTTTGTTCAGCACCGCATTGACCGCTTCGGAGTTACTCAGCAGGTCGGCGTTGAGCAGGTTGCGCAATTCGTCGACCTGATTGTTGCGCGACAGGGTCTTCATCCGATCTTCGATCTGGCGGTATTGCCCAAGCAACTGCACGTATTGATCGTAGGCCGCACGTTCCTCGGGGCTGCTGATCAGTTTTTCGTAGACGTTCTGGGCGGTGCGGATCTGCTGGTTGCGCATTTCCAGCAGCTCCATGGTCTTGTGCTGCACATCTGGTTCACGGTTGACCAGCAAACGGTAGGACAACACGCGCAAACGCAGGGTCAGCTGGGTGAACTCGTCGAGGCTCTTGATGCTGGGCACGCTGCTGACGGTGATGTTCTCGGCGGCGTCGCGGATCTTGCTCATCTGGTTCAGGGCGAACACGCCCAGCAGCATCATCAAACCGCCAATCAGGGCAAAACCGAGGAACGCTCGCGGCGCAATATTCATATTTCGAAGGGACATGGTGTTTACCGAAGAGAGCGCACCAGAGGGTGCCGAGGCTGACGTATGGATGACTTATCGGTCATGCGCCTGAAGTCTTGAGTCCCTGCGCGGTTTTGCCGCACAAACGTCATGGCGACGAAGTGCAGGAACCAGATCGGCCGATCACAGTCTCTACAGTTCGCGAGAAAGGTCGGTCGTCAGGAAAATCAGGGCCTTGGGCCCGTATAACCCTGGCTTCCACAGTGACTTTTCTTTATCTTACGCGCCCTTTGAAAATGCCTGGAAAATCAAAATGTTGGAAGCATCCCTAAGCCAATTGGAACAGCTGGTCAGCGACCTGGTGCAACAGAACCAGACCCTGCTCGGCACCAACCAAGCCCTGAGCGCCGAACTGGCCCAGGCCAAGGATGAAAACGAAAGCCTGCAACTGAGCCTGATGGAACAGGAAGAGAAACAAGGCGCCACCGCCGCGCGCATTCAAGCCCTGGTTGAGCGTGTGAGCGCTGGCCCAGTCAGCGCATGAGTTACGGCCCGGGTGTGAAAGTCGTCTCGATCCTGGGTGAGGACTATTCGATCAAGGCCCCGGCCGGGGAAGAGCAGACCCTGCTGGACGCTGCATTAATGTTGAAGGCTGCCCTGGCCGACACCAAAAAGAAGTACCCGACGCTGATCGGAGACCGATTGCTGGTACTGGCCGCGATGAATCTGTGCTCGCAACAGATCGAAATGCAGAAGCAGCACAAGCTCGAACTCGACCGTTACCAAGAGCAAGTCAACGCCACGGTTGAAGTGATCTCCAAGACGATCAATCAGGCCTGATCGGCTTTGCGCACAACCAAAGAATAAATTGTCGTTTGCGTTGTATACAATCGGCACGGCTGTTGCAGTGTTTCAGCCTCTTATTCTTTGGGGGTGCTCCATGCAGTTCTGGCGACGCAGTATTCAATGGCAGTTGATCTTGAGCATGGGCACCGCCCTGCTCGTCAGTATTCTGATCGTGGTTGGCATTTATACCCTGGTGGTCAACCGCCTCGCCCAGAGCTATCTGGTCGAACAAGCGCTGCCGTCGAGCATCGAAGCGATGCGCAACGACATCGAGCGCATCCTCGTTCAGCCACTCACCGCCGCCAAGGACATCGCCAGCAACAGCATGGTGCGCGACTGGTTGGCCGAGGGTGAAAACAGTGCCCAGGCCGCTACGTTCACCACTTACCTCGAAGGCATCCGCGCCGAACACAAGGCCTTTACCGCACTGATTGTCGGCACCGCGTCCAACCACTACTTCAATGAAAAAGGCCTGGACCGGACCCTCAGCCGCACCAACCCCAAAGACGCGTGGTTCTATGCGTTTCTCGATAGCGACCAGCCGCGCACCCTCAACATCGACAATGACACCGCCAGCGGAGAATTGGCGCTTTTCATCGACCTTAAAGTCGAAAAGGCCGGCAAAGTCGTGGGCGTTGCCGGGCTGGGCCTGAGCATGAAGGAGCTCTCCGAGCTGATTCACAACTTCAGTTTCGGAGAGCGTGGCAAGGTCTATCTCGTGCGTTCCGACGGTTTGATCCAGGTTCATCCCCAAGCGCAATTGAGTGGTAAACGTACCCTGGCAGAGCAAATTGGCGCGGCGGCGGCGGGCGCGTCTCTGGGTCAAAAAACTGCCACGAGTAATAGCTTCCAGCGGGACGGTGAAGACTTCCTCGCATTAAGCCTGCCTCTGCGCGATCTCGGCTGGACCCTGGTGGCCGAAGTGCCGCAGTCGCAGATTTACGCTGAAGCCCGTCGCGCCATGTGGATGAGCAGCGGCATCGGCCTGGCAGTGGCGGTGATATGCCTGTTGCTGGTGGTGTTGCTGGCCCGGGGATTGGTCCGACCGATCCGCCAGGTAACAGCAGCGTTGGTGGCCATCGGTAGCGGTGGTGGCGATTTGACCCATCGGCTGGATTCCAGCCGCGCCGATGAGCTGGGCGATCTGGCGCGAGGGTTCAATCGGTTCCTCGACAGCCAGCGCGACATGATCGGCGAAGTGCTCACCACCAGCGAACGCTTGCGTACGGCTGTCGGGCAAGTGGCGCGGGTGGTGGAAAACACCGCCGAACGCTCGGGCCGACAACAGGAAATGACCGACATGGTCGCTACTGCGGTCCATGAGATGGGTCTGACCGTGCAAGAGATCGCGCAGAACGCCGGTAACGCGGCAGTCGCTTCGCAAAACGCCCGGGATGAAGCAATGCAGGCACGGGAAGTGGTCGGCGGATCGATCCGGCACATTGAAAGCATGTCCGACGAAATCGGCGTTGCCGCCACGGCGGTCGGGGAGCTGGCCCACCAGGTGGCGTCCATCGATCAGGTGTTGGCAGTGATCCGCGGGATCTCCGAGCAAACCAATTTGCTGGCGCTCAACGCTGCCATCGAAGCCGCACGTGCAGGCGATATGGGGCGCGGGTTTGCGGTGGTCGCCGATGAAGTGCGCACACTGGCACGGCGTACACAATCGTCCACCGATGAGATTCAACAAATGATCGGCAGTCTCAAGCAGGGCGCGGAAAATGCGGTGTCGTCGATGCATTCCGGGCAAGCGGCGACCGGTACCGGTGTCGAATCCAGTCAACGCACCGGAGCGTCGTTGACCGCGATTACCGGGCAGGTCGAACGCATCAGCGACATGAATCATCAGGTGGCAACGGCGACCGAAGAGCAGTCGGCAGTGACCGAAGAGATCAACCGTAACGTGCAGGGCATTTCCGATCTGGCCCGGGCGACGGCGGGGGAGGTCAGGGCTTGTCGTGAGGATTGTCAGACATTGCAACGTCTGGCGGACGATCTGGCGCGGCAGATGGGTGGGTTCAAGTTGAGTTGATGGTTGGCGGTGCGGGCCTCATCGCGGGCAAGCCCGCTCCCACAGGGTTTTGTGTTGAGCACAAGATTTGTGATCAAGAGAGATACCTGTGGGAGCTGGCTTGCCAGCGATTGGATTTCAGCTACAACCCAAGACTTGCTTCAGAACCACTCATCCTGCATGCCCAGGCAGGCATCATCCCGCGCTTCAAGAATCGCCAGTTCATGGTGACAACCCGGCACCTCCCACGTCAGGAAGTATCGCGCCGCCTGCAACTTGCCTTTATAGAAGCTCACATCCGCCGCATTGCCCTTGGCCAAGCCTTCTTCGGCGCGAATCGCCTGTTCCAGCCAGCGCCAGCCAATCACCGTGTGCCCGAACACCTTCAGGTAGAGCGCCGAATTCGCCAGGCTGCTGTTGACCTTGCCTTGGGCCAGGTCGGTCAGCAGGCCGATGGTCACGGTTTGCAGGCGCGCCACCAGTTTCTCCAGTGGTTCACGCAGCGCAGTCAGCGAATCAAACGCCTGTGCACGCTCGGCGGTGTCGGCGATCAAGCGGATCAGTTGCTTGAGCCCCGCGCCGCCATTCTGCGCCAGTTTACGGCCGAGCAAGTCCAGGGATTGAATGCCGTGGGTGCCTTCGTGAATCGGGTTCAGGCGGTTGTCGCGGTAATACTGCTCCACCGGGTATTCGCGGGTGTAGCCGTGGCCGCCGAGGATCTGGATCGCCAGTTCGTTGGCCTTCAGGCAAAACTCCGACGGCCAGGATTTGACGATGGGGGTCAGCAGATCCAACAGTTCATGGGCCTGCTTGCGCGCCTCTTCCGTCTCGAGAGTCGTGGTGTCATCGAACAGCCGTGCCGCGTACAGGCCAAGGTCGAACGAACCTTCGACGTAGGCTTTTTGCGTCAACAACATGCGCTTCACGTCGGCATGTTGAATGATCGCCACAGGGGCGGTATTGGGGTCTTTGCTATCCGGCACCCGTCCTTGCGGACGTTCGCGGGCGTATTCCAGCGAATACAGATAGCCGGCATAGCCAAGCATCACTGCGCCCATGCCGACACCGATGCGCGCTTCGTTCATCATCTGGAACATATAGCTCAAGCCATGGTGCGGCTTGCCCACCAGATAGCCGACGCACTCACCGTTGTCACCGAAGTTCAGTGCGGTAGAAGTAGTGCCGCGCCAGCCCATCTTGTGGAACAACCCGGCCAGCAGCACGTCATTACGCTTGCCCAGGCTGCCGTCATCGTTGACCAGGAATTTCGGCACGATAAACAGGGAGATCCCCTTCACCCCGGCCGGTGCGTCCGGCAGCTTGGCCAGTACCATGTGCACGATGTTTTCCGACAGCGGATGGTCGCCACCGGAGATGAAGATTTTATTGCCCTTGAGTCGATAGGTGCCGTCAGACGCAGGCTCGGCGCGAGTGCGAATATCCGACAACGATGAGCCTGCATGGGGTTCAGTCAGGGCCATGGTGCCGAAGAAACGGCCGTCGATCATCGGTTGCAGAAAACGGCGTTTCTGCTCTTCGGTGCCGAAGCTTTCGATCAGGTTCGCTGCGCCCATGGTCAGGAATGGATACGAAGTCGACGCTGCGTTCGCTGACTGAAAATGCGCGAAGCACGCCTGGGACAGCAGTGTAGGAAGTTGCATGCCGCCGGCGTCGAAACTGCGCGCGGCATTGAGGAAGCCTGCTTCAAGGAACGCATCCACCGCCGGTTTCACTTCCGGAATCAGAATCGCCTGACCGTCCTCGTAGCGCGGCTCGTTCTCGTCACCCTTTCGGTTGTGCGGGGCGAAGAACTTTTCGGCGATGCTTCTGGCAGTGCCGATGGCGGCATCGAAGGTTTCGCGATTGTGCTCGGCGAAACGCTCACGCTGGGTCAGGCCCTCGGCATCGGGGACTTCGTACAGCTCGAAAGCCAGATTGCGGGAACTGAGCAACGTCTCGGACATGGCGGCCTACCTTTTATTGGGATGGGCCGAGTCTAGGCGTGCGAATTGAGGCTGAACAGGATGATTGATAGCGGTGATGTTGGAGCCGAGCACCGACTTGATCGTTCCCACGCTCCGCGTGGGAATGCAGCCCAGGACGCTCAGCGTCCCCAAACGACGTGACGCAGAGCGTCACAGGAGGCATTCCCACGCAGAGCGTGGGAACGATCACACGATCTTGGTGCAGAGGTTTAACCGATGGTCATCAAGCTGGCATTACCACCTGCCGCCGCGGTGTTGACGCTCAGCGCCCGCTCGATCACCAGACGCTCCAGCGCAATGTTGGACTCGCCTTGCGACAGACCCTGCACGCCAACGATCGCACCGGCACGCTTGGCCACTTGCTGGCAGACCGCGCGCAACTGATCGGAATGACCGTGGTGCAGAACCGCGTCAAACACCACCTCGTCCTTGTTCCAGTCGGACACCAGCTTGATGCGTGCCTGAATGTCCTTCGGCAGGCGTGCGAACAATGCCTTGGTCAACTCGGCGTCCGGCCATACTGCCGAACCGCCGACAGCCAATACCGCTGCCAGTTGAGTCAACAGGTCGCCTTCGACTTCCGCCAGGCACAGCACGTGCTCACGCGGCAGAATCGCATAGCTGTTGCGCTCGCCGGTCGGGCCTGCCAGTACGCGGGTGATACCGCTTTGCGATTGCGCGGCGAACTGCACGCACAGGGTGCTCAGGTCAGCGAATTTGTTGCTGTCGGCCCAGGCTTTCAGGGCGGTCAGCGGCTTGCTCAGGGCTTCACGCAGTCGTACATCCGGTGCGGCAAGAGCGTCACCGCGAGCGAAGGATTGTTCGATCGCATCGGTAGGACGCGTCGACAGCAGACGGTACAGGTACAGCGGGCCGCCGGCTTTCGGGCCAGTACCCGACAAACCTTCGCCACCGAACGGTTGTACACCAACCACGGCACCGACGATGTTGCGGTTGACGTAGACGTTACCGGCATTGACGTTATCGATCACCTTGGCGATGGTCTCGTCGATGCGGGTGTGTACACCCAACGTCAGGCCATAGCCGGAAGCGTTGATCTGGCCGATCAGTTGATCGATGTCTTTGCGCTTGTAGCGAACCACGTGCAGCACCGGGCCGAAGATCTCCCGTTGCAGTTCGTCGAAGCTTTCCAGTTCGATCAGTGTCGGCATCACGAAGGTGCCGCGTTTGACTTCTTCGGCGTCGGCGATGGCCACCTGGTACACGCTGCGACCTTTGTCGCGCATGGCCTGGATGTGCTTCTCGATGCCAGCCTTGGCTTCGGCGTCGATCACCGGGCCGATGTCCACGGACAGGCGCTCGGGATTGCCGAGACGACTTTCAGCCATGGCACCCTTGAGCATTTCGATGACGCGGTCGGCGGAATCTTCCTGCAGGCACAGGACGCGCAGGGCCGAGCAACGCTGGCCGGCGCTGTCGAAGGCCGACGAAACCACGTCGATCACCACTTGTTCGGTGAGGGCCGAAGAGTCGACGATCATTGCGTTCTGGCCGCCGGTTTCGGCGATCAGCGGGATCGGACGGCCCTGGCTGTCCAGGCGACCGGCGATGTTGCGTTGCAACAGACGAGCGACTTCGGTCGAACCGGTGAACATCACGCCTTTGACGCGATCGTCACCCACCAGACCGGCACCGACGGTTTCGCCACGGCCCGGCAGCAGTTGCAGCACGCCTTCCGGGATGCCGGCTTCGAGCAGTAGGCGCACGGCCTGAGCCGCTACCAGCGGAGTCTGTTCGGCAGGCTTGGCCAGTACCGGGTTACCGGCAGCCAGGGCAGCAGCCACCTGGCCGCTGAAAATTGCCAGCGGGAAGTTCCACGGACTGATGCATACCACCGGACCCAATGGGCGGTGGGCGTCATTGCTGAAATCGTTGCGTGCCTGCACTGCGTAGTAGCGCAGGAAGTCCACGGCTTCGCGCACTTCGGCGATGGCGTTGGCGAAAGTCTTGCCGGCTTCGCGAGCCAACAGGCCCATCAGCGGCTGGATCTCGGCTTCCATCAGGTCGGCGGCACGTTCCAGGATCGCGGCGCGCTCGGCGGGCGGGGTGGCCTGCCAGATCGGTGCGGCATTGAGGGCGCACTGGATGGCGTTGTCGACGTCTTCGACAGTGGCTTCCTGCACATGGCCAACCACGTCACGCAAATCGGACGGGTTCAGCACCGGCGCCGGCGCTTCGTTGCTGGAAGCGCAACCGAGCATCGGCGCGGCTTTCCAGTGGTTGTGCGCGGTGGCGAGCAGGGCGCAGGACAGCGAGGCCAGGCGATGCTCGTTGGCCATGTCGATGCCGGCGGAGTTGGCGCGCTCGGCGCCATACAGGTCACGCGGCAATGGAATACGCGGGTGCGGCAGGCCGAAACCACCTTCCACGGTCGCCATCTGCTCGATGCTGGCCACCGGATCGGCCACCAGTTCCTGAATGGAGATCGACTGATCGGCAATACGGTTGACGAACGAAGTGTTCGCGCCGTTTTCCAGCAGACGACGAACCAGGTACGCCAACAGGGTTTCGTGGGTGCCGACTGGAGCGTACACGCGGCAAGGTCGGTTCAGCTTGCCTTCGGAAACTTTGCCTACAACTTGTTCGTACAGTGGTTCGCCCATGCCGTGCAGGCACTGGAATTCGTACTGGCCCGGGTAATAGTTCTGACCGGCGATGTGATAAATGGCCGACAAGGTGTGGGCGTTGTGCGTGGCGAACTGCGGGTAGATGACTTCTGGCACCGACAGCAGTTTGCGTGCACAAGCGATGTAGGAAACGTCGGTGTACACCTTGCGGGTGTAGACCGGATAGCCTTCCAGGCCTTCTACCTGGGCGCGCTTGATTTCGCTGTCCCAGTACGCGCCTTTCACCAGGCGGATCATCAGGCGATGACGGCTGCGGCGAGCCAGGTCGATCACGTAGTCGATCACGTACGGGCAACGCTTCTGGTAAGCCTGGATCACGAAACCGATGCCATTCCAGCCAGTCAGCTGCGGCTCGAAGCACAGGCGCTCGAGCAGATCCAGCGACAGCTCGAGACGGTCGGCTTCTTCGGCGTCGATGTTCAGGCCGATGTCGTATTGCTTGGCCAGCAGGGTCAGCGACAGCAGGCGTGGGTACAGCTCATCCATCACGCGCTCGTACTGCGCACGGCTGTAGCGCGGGTGCAGTGCGGACAGTTTGATGGAGATGCCCGGGCCTTCATAAATCCCACGGCCGTGGGACGCTTTACCGATCGAATGGATGGCTTGTTCGTACGAGGCCAGGTACTTCTGCGCGTCGTGTTCGGTCAACGCCGCTTCGCCGAGCATGTCGTAGGAGTAGCGGAAGCCCTTGGCTTCGAACTTGCTCGCATTGGCCAGGGCTTCAGCGATGGTTTCACCGGTGACGAACTGCTCGCCCATCAGGCGCATGGCCATGTCGACGCCCTTACGGATCATCGGCTCGCCGCTCTTGCCGATGATGCGGCTCAGGGACGAAGTCAAACCCGCTTCGTTGTGCGTGGACACCAGTTTGCCGGTCAGCAGCAGCCCCCAGGTAGCGGCGTTGACGAACAGCGACGGGCTGTTGCCCAGGTGTGGTTGCCAGTTGCCGGTGCTGATCTTGTCGCGGATCAGCGCGTCGCGAGTGCCTTTGTCCGGGATGCGCAGCAGCGCTTCGGCCAGGCACATCAGCGCCACGCCTTCCTGGGACGACAGGGAAAATTCCTGCAACAGGCCCTGCACGATGCCGGCACGGCCGCCAGCGCTCTTCTGGTTGCGCAGTTTTTCCGCAATGGAGGCGGCCAGTTTGTTGGTGGCTTCGGCCATCGGCGCCGGCAGGCGTGCCTGCTCGATCAGCATCGGCACCACTTCCGGCTCCGGGCGACGGTAAGCGGCGGTGATCGATGCGCGCAGTACCGATTGCGGCAGGATGCTTTCGGCGAATTCAAGGAAGCACTGGTGGGCGTGATCCAGAGGCGCATCGACGGCATCGTCGGAATCCTTGGTCGAACCGTTCAGCTCGGTCAGGGTTGCACCACCCTCGAGTTTTTCCAGGTAATTGAAAATTGCCTGCTTGATCAGCCAGTGTGGCGTGCGATCAATCGAGGTCGCGGCAGCCTTCAGGCGTTCGCGGGTCGGGTCGTCAAGTTTGACGCCAAGGGTGGTGGTAGCCATGTTTTTATCCTCATGTTTGCCACGACCGCGTGGCATCAGCTGGCGGCAAGATTAGCCGTGCGACTCCTGAGGTGCAACCGGGTGCAACCCTTTTTTTGTCGGATTAATACGCAGCTCGTCAGGAAATAAATTCTGGTACGACCGTGCTGCATTTCCTTGGGGCTTTTTTGATGGATCGCCGGCGATCTTTGCTCCGAAAAGGAGCAAAAACAGCGCATAACAAGATTTTTCCGACTAGGTGCAACTTATTCTCCAGAAATGGGTTGCACCTTATTTGCTTTGTTGAATAGCATTCGCGCCCCAAGGTGCAACCGTCGAAGAGGCCGGTGCACCGGCTGATGGCTTTCCTGGGGAAACATCAGTCATAAATGCGCGGGATCCCGAATCGTCTGTCAAACGTCACCGTTTGCGAGCGGTTCACCAGCCGCCGCTACATAAAAACAAAGCCAGGGCGTCACTTAAATGAGCGTAAGCAATCCAACCCTGATCACGTTCGTGATCTACATCGCAGCAATGGTGCTGATCGGCTTCATGGCCTATCGCTCCACCAATAACCTTTCTGACTACATTCTGGGCGGCCGTAGCCTGGGCAGCGTCGTGACGGCACTGTCCGCCGGTGCTTCCGACATGAGCGGCTGGTTGTTGATGGGCCTGCCGGGCGCCATCTACATGTCCGGTCTGTCCGAAAGCTGGATCGCCATAGGCCTGATCATCGGTGCTTACCTGAACTGGCTGTTCGTTGCCGGTCGCCTGCGCGTGCAGACCGAGCACAACGGTGATGCCCTGACTCTGCCGGATTATTTCGCCAGCCGTTTTGAAGACAAAAGCGGCCTCCTGCGGATCATCTCCGCCGTCGTGATCCTGGTGTTCTTCACCATCTACTGCGCTTCCGGCATCGTGGCTGGCGCCCGTCTGTTCGAAAGCACCTTCGGCATGTCCTACGAGACTGCGCTGTGGGCCGGCGCTGCGGCGACGATTGCCTACACCTTCGTCGGCGGTTTCCTGGCGGTGAGCTGGACTGACACCGTACAAGCCACCCTGATGATCTTCGCCCTGTTGCTGACGCCGATCATCGTGCTGCTGGCCACCGGTGGCGTGGATACCACGTTCCTGGCCATCGAAGCGCAAGATCCAAGCAACTTCGACATGCTGAAAAACACCACCTTCATCGGCATCATCTCGCTGATGGGTTGGGGTCTGGGCTACTTCGGTCAGCCGCACATCCTGGCGCGTTTCATGGCAGCGGATTCGGTCAAGTCGATCGCCAACGCCCGTCGCATTTCCATGACCTGGATGATCCTCTGCCTGGGCGGCACCGTGGCTGTTGGCTTCTTCGGTATCGCGTACTTCTCGGCGCACCCTGAAGTGGCCGGTCCAGTGACTGAAAACCACGAACGTGTGTTCATCGAACTGGCCAAGATCCTGTTCAACCCATGGATTGCCGGTGTACTGCTGTCGGCCATTCTGGCCGCTGTCATGAGCACCCTGAGCTGCCAG
>NZ_RCNW01000204.1:0-19624 GCF_004307605.1 Pseudomonas sp. Sample_24 | reverse complement strand
GCTCCGACACAACAAGAGCAAAACTGGAGGTTTGAATGAAGATGTTGAAATCCACCCTGGCAGTCGTGACTGCAGCCGCAGTACTCGGCGTCAGTGGGTTCGCTCAGGCGGGCGCGACCCTGGATGCAGTGCAGAAGAAAGGTTTTGTACAGTGCGGCGTCAGCGATGGCCTGCCTGGTTTCTCGGTTCCAGACGCCACCGGCAAGATCGTCGGTATCGATGCTGACTACTGCCGTGCCGTGGCCGCTGCGGTATTCGGCGACGCGACCAAGGTCAAGTTCAGTCAGTTGAACGCCAAAGAGCGCTTCACCGCGCTGCAGTCCGGCGAAATCGACATTCTGTCGCGCAACACCACCATGACCAGCTCCCGTGACGCAGGCATGGGTCTGAAATTCCCGGGCTTCATCACTTACTACGATGGCATCGGCTTCCTGGTAAACAACAAGCTGGGCGTCAAGAGCGCCAAAGAGCTGGATGGCGCGACCATCTGCATCCAGGCCGGCACCACTACCGAACTGAACGTTTCCGACTACTTCCGCGGTAACGGTCTGAAATACACCCCGATCACTTTCGACACCTCCGACGAAAGCGCCAAGTCGCTGGAATCCGGTCGTTGCGACGTGCTGACCTCCGACAAGTCCCAACTGTTCGCCCAGCGCAGCAAGCTGGCTTCGCCGAAAGACTACGTGGTTCTGCCGGAAACCATTTCCAAAGAACCTCTGGGCCCGGTCGTGCGTAACGGTGACGACGAGTGGCTGGCCATCGTGCGCTGGGTTGGCTACGCCATGCTCAACGCCGAAGAAGCGGGCGTGACGTCGAAAAACGTCGAAGCCGAAGCCAAGGGCACCAAGAACCCGGACGTTGCTCGTCTGCTGGGTACCGACGGTGAGTACGGCAAAGACCTGAAAGTGAAGAAAGACTGGGTCGTACAAATCGTCAAACAAGTCGGCAACTACGGTGAAGTGTTCGAGAAAAACCTCGGCAAGAGCACTCCGCTGGAAATCGACCGCGGGCTGAACGCTCTGTGGAACGCTGGCGGCATTCAATACGCACCACCAGTGCGCTGATGGTTCTATCACCCGGTGGGCCAACCACCGGGTGATGTTCTGTTCCATTATTTCCGGGGCACTTCATGCAAAATTCAATCGGCGCACCAAAGCAGAGGCTCAGCCTCAGCGATCCACGAGTGCGTGCGTGGGTATTCCAGATCATCACGATTATCGCGGTGGTCTCGCTGGGCTGGTATCTGTTCGATAACACCCAGACCAACCTGCAACACCGGGGCATCACCTCCGGTTTCGACTTTCTGGAGCGCAGTGCCGGCTTCGGCATCGCTCAACACCTGATCGACTACACCGAAGCGGACAGTTACGCCCGGGTGTTTGTCATCGGCCTGCTCAACACATTGCTGGTGACTTTCATCGGCGTGATTCTGGCAACCATCCTCGGCTTCATCGTCGGTGTGGCGCGGCTGTCGAAGAACTGGATCATCGCCAAAGTGGCGACGGTATACGTGGAAGTCTTCCGTAACATTCCGCCGCTGCTGCAGATCCTGTTCTGGTACTTCGCGGTATTCCTGACCATGCCGGGACCGCGCAACAGCCATAACTTCGGCGATACCTTCTTCGTCAGCAGTCGCGGCCTGAACATGCCGGCCGCGCTGATGGCCGACGGTTTCTGGCCGTTTGTGGTCAGCGTCGTGGTGGCCATCATCGCCATCGTGCTGATGTGCCGCTGGGCCAACAAACGCTTCGAAGCCACCGGCGTGCCGTTCCACAAATTCTGGGTCGGCCTGGCGCTGTTCCTGGTGATTCCGGCGCTGTGCGCATTGATTGTCGGCGCACCGGTGCACTGGGAAATGCCGCAGCTCAAGGGCTTCAACTTCGTCGGTGGCTGGGTGCTGATCCCGGAACTGCTGGCCTTGACCCTGGCCCTGACCGTGTACACCGCGGCGTTCATCGCCGAGATCGTGCGCTCGGGCATCAAGTCGGTCAGCCACGGCCAGACCGAAGCGGCGCATTCCCTCGGCCTGCGCAACGGTCCGACCCTGCGCAAGGTGATCATTCCGCAAGCCCTGCGCGTGATCATTCCACCGCTGACCAGCCAATACCTGAACCTGGCGAAGAACTCCTCGCTGGCGGCCGGTATCGGCTATCCGGAAATGGTCTCGCTGTTTGCCGGTACGGTGCTGAACCAGACCGGTCAGGCGATCGAGGTGATTGCCATCACCATGAGCGTGTACCTGGCGATCAGTATCAGCATTTCCCTGCTGATGAACTGGTACAACAAGCGCATTGCGCTGATCGAGCGGTAAGGAAAAGCGCATGAGTACTCATACTTTCAAACCTGACATGCCACCACCGAGCAGCAGCATCGGTGTAGTGGCGTGGATGCGCGCAAACATGTTCTCCAGCTGGCTCAACACCTTGCTGACCCTGTTCGCGTTCTACCTGATCTACCTGGTGGTTCCGCCGATTCTGCAGTGGGCCATCATCGACGCCAACTGGGTAGGCACCAGCCAGGCCGACTGCACCAAGGAGGGCGCCTGCTGGGTGTTCATCCAGCAGCGTTTCGGCCAGTTCATGTACGGCTACTATCCGACGGATCTGCGCTGGCGCGTCGACCTGACCGTGTGGCTGGCGGTGATTGGCGTAGCGCCTCTGTTCATCTCGCGCTTCCCGCGTAAAGCGGTGTATGGCCTGAGCTTTTTGGTGCTGTACCCGATCATTGCCTGGTGCCTGTTGCACGGTGGCGTTTTCGGCCTGACCCAGGTGGCGACCAGCCAGTGGGGCGGTCTGATGCTGACCCTGGTGATCGCCACTGTCGGTATCGCCGGTGCGCTGCCGTTGGGGATTGTCCTGGCGCTGGGCCGCCGTTCGAACATGCCGGCGATTCGGGTGGTCTGCGTGACCTTCATCGAGTTCTGGCGCGGCGTGCCGTTGATCACGGTGCTGTTCATGTCCTCCGTGATGCTGCCGCTGTTCCTGCCTGAAGGCATGAACTTCGACAAACTGCTGCGGGCGTTGATCGGCGTGATCCTGTTCCAGTCGGCCTACGTGGCCGAAGTGGTGCGCGGTGGCCTGCAAGCGATCCCCAAGGGGCAGTACGAAGCGGCCGCGGCGATGGGGCTGGGTTACTGGCGCAGCATGGGCCTGGTGATTCTGCCGCAAGCCTTGAAGCTGGTAATCCCCGGCATCGTCAACACGTTCATTGCACTGTTCAAGGACACCAGCCTGGTAATCATCATCGGCTTGTTCGACCTGCTCAACAGCGTCAAACAAGCGGCTGCCGATCCGAAATGGCTGGGCATGGCCACCGAAGGCTACGTGTTCGCCGCCCTGGTGTTCTGGATTTTCTGTTTTGGTATGTCGCGCTATTCCATGCATCTGGAACGCAAGCTCGACACTGGCCACAAGCGCTGAGGCGCTACCCAATTTAGGAAGTTTTGTGATGAGCGAAGCAATCAAACAGCCTGTGAGCCCTGAAGGCATTATTCAGATGCAGGGCGTGAACAAATGGTACGGCCAGTTTCACGTACTCAAGGACATCAACCTCAACGTCAAGCAGGGCGAGCGTATCGTCCTGTGCGGCCCGTCGGGTTCCGGCAAGTCCACCACCATCCGCTGCCTCAACCGCCTGGAAGAACACCAGCAGGGGCGCATCGTGGTCGATGGCGTGGAGCTGACCAACGACCTCAAGCAGATCGAAGCGATCCGCCGTGAAGTCGGCATGGTGTTCCAGCACTTCAACCTGTTCCCGCACCTGACCATCCTGCAGAACTGCACCCTGGCGCCGATGTGGGTGCGCAAGATGCCCAAGCGCAAGGCCGAGGAAATCGCCATGCATTACCTGGAGCGCGTACGCATTCCGGAACAGGCGCACAAGTACCCGGGGCAACTGTCCGGCGGCCAGCAACAGCGTGTGGCGATCGCCCGCGCGCTGTGCATGAAGCCGAAAATCATGCTGTTCGACGAACCGACGTCGGCACTCGATCCGGAAATGGTGAAAGAGGTACTCGACACCATGATCGGCCTCGCCGAAGACGGCATGACCATGCTCTGCGTGACCCACGAAATGGGCTTTGCCCGTACCGTGGCCAACCGCGTGATCTTCATGGACAAGGGGGAGATCGTCGAACAGGCAGCACCGAACGACTTCTTCGATAACCCGCAGAATGATCGGACCAAGCTGTTCCTGAGCCAGATTCTGCATTGATGGCAGGCTGACTGATAAAACAAACCCGGCCTCGCGCCGGGTTTTTTATGTTTGCCGCTCACGGCACAGTGAGTGTTTCGTGCTCCTGGTGCTCAGTAAATTTGAACGCTCCCCTCAAATCCGCTCCTTCAGCCAGGATCTTCGCATCGGCGAGTAAATGCGGGTAGCGATCCAGCAGGCGCATTAGCAGCATCAACGCCTTCGGCGGAAGTACTTCGCCGCGTTCGTAACGTGAGAATGCGTTGTGCCCGCCACCGGAAAGCAGTTGCACCGTCTCTTTTTGCGTAAGGTGCAATTTGCGACGGATACGCTTCATCTCGGCGCCGATCATTTGCCTGGCGGCGATGACCAGCGCATCACCTGCTTCCCCATAACGCTGCGCACTATCCGTATCGGGGTCCCACTCGAGTTCACCGCACTTCTGGCACTCCCAGCCAGAAAGATTATCTACTCGGCGCTCCATGCCTTTGACACTCAGGGTCTCGCTGCGCCCCTCGAAATGTCTCATTCCCTCACGTGCACCACAGCTGAAACATTGCTGGGTATTCATGGGTTTTTCTCCTTGAAGGAGATTACCGGTGGGCCGCCGGCGGGGCGGTACGTCACCTTGATGTAAATCTCCAGATCTTGTGAGTTGATGTGATACACGTCCTGCCAGACTCGATGATCGTCATAAGTGGTCATCGATTTGTACAACATCCTGTTCTGTAACTCGAAAACGATATCTTGCATCTCTCTGAGGCTAAGGCCGAGATTCAGACCGGCCTTTGCCGCGGTTTTGGTGAAGGCTTTTCTTCCAAGCCGCCTGACTTCGGCCTTGATCACCGCCAAGTCGAAATGGGGTGTGTTCTTTTCCATAAGAATCCAAAACCCTGTCCCTGAAATTACCCTTAAAGGGTAATTTTGACTAATCGAAAATCCCGCTGCATTTCCTCTCTCTGACCCTAGGCGGTTGCCGTCCTACTCGAAGCTGACTAACATGTCAGAAAATTCATCCTATGATTGGATGAAAAGGCGAGCCTTATGTCTGACATTTCTCCATTAGTTAAACGATCCCTGGTCGACCAGGCGCTGGACCAGTTGCGTCTGCGCATCACCCAAGGTGTCTGGGCGGTCGGCCAACGCTTACCCACCGAACCCGAGCTGTCGGCAGAACTGGGCATCAGCCGCAACACCGTGCGTGAAGCCATGCGCGTGCTGGCGTTTTCCGGGTTGATAGAAATCCGCCAGGGCGACGGTAGTTATCTACGGGCGGTGGTTGATCCGCTGGACACCTTGAAGGCGTTGTCCAGTTGTTCGCGGGAACAGGCCCGTGAAACCCGGCACATCCTCGAAGTCGAGGCCATTGGGCTGGCGGCACTGCGCCGAACCGATGAAGACCTGGTGGCGTTGCGCGAAGCGCTGGGTGTCAGCGGCAGCCACTATCACGGCGACCTCGACACCTACATTGCCTGCGACCTGGTGTTCCATCGTCGCCTGGTGGATGCGGCGCACAACCCCACGCTCAGCGAGTTGTATCGCTATTTCTCCAGCGTCGTCGGCGCGCAGTTGCGCCACTGTCTGAACATCACGCCCCGACGCCAGGAAGTGTTCGACCTGCACATCGCACTGCTCGATGCCGTCGAACAACGCGACCCGGAACGCGCCAAAGCGCTGTCGAGGCAGTTGATCAATGAACCTTGAAACCGAGAACCGCATGTCCAGCGATCACAGCAACATCACGCAATCCAAGCGCACGGCGGAGCTCGAAGAGTTGTTGATCGATGCCGAGGCCGATGACGAGCAGGTCCAGCAAACGCATCCGGTCCTGCGTCGGCCCTGGCTGTTGCTGCTGGGGTTGATTCTGGTGGCGCTGAACCTGCGCCCCGCGTTGTCGAGCATGGCGCCGATGCTCAGTGACGTGTCGAAGTCACTCGGTCTCTCGGCCTCCCAGGCCGGTTTGCTGACTACGTTGCCGGTGCTTTGCCTCGGTCTGTTTGCGCCGTTGGCGCCGGTGCTGGCGCGTCGCTTCGGTGCCGAGCGGGTGGTGCTGGGCATTTTGCTGACCCTCGCTGGCGGCATCATCGTGCGCAGCTCTTTTGGCGAAATCGGTTTGTTTGCCGGCAGCGTGTTGGCCGGTGCCAGCATCGGTGTGATCGGCGTTTTGCTGCCGGGCATCGTCAAGCGTGATTTCCCGAGGCAGGCCGGCACCATGACCGGTGTCTACACCATGGCTCTGTGCCTGGGGGCGGCGATGGCAGCGGGGGCGACCGTGCCGTTGAGCGAGCATTTCGACCGCAGCTGGGCCATGGGCCTTGGTTTCTGGGTGATCCCGGCCCTGGTCGCGGCCCTTTTCTGGTTACCGCAAGTGGGGCAAAAGCACGGCGCACATCATGTCGCTTACCGCGTTCGCGGTTTGCTGCGCGACCCGCTGGCCTGGCAAGTGACCTTGTACATGGGCCTGCAATCGTCACTGGCTTACATCGTGTTCGGCTGGTTGCCATCGATCCTGATCGGTCGCGGGCTGACGCCGACCCAGGCAGGGCTGGTGTTGTCGGGTTCGGTGATCGTGCAACTGGTCAGTTCCCTCGCCGCGCCATGGCTGGCGACTCGCGGCAAGGATCAGCGCCTGGCCATCGTGATTGTGATGGCGCTGACCCTCGGCGGCCTGTTCGGTTGCCTGTACGCGCCGCTCGAAGGCTTGTGGGGCTGGGCGATTGTGCTGGGGCTGGGGCAGGGCGCCACGTTCAGCCTGGCGCTGACCCTGATCGTGCTGCGCTCGCGCGATGCCCATGTCGCGGCGAACCTGTCGAGCATGGCCCAGGGTTTCGGTTACACCTTGGCATCCATGGGCCCATTCGCAGTCGGCATCGTGCATGACTGGACCGGTGGCTGGACCGCCGTGGGCTGGATCTTTGGGGTGATCGGCCTCGGCGCCATCATTGCCGGCCTGGGCGCCGGGCGTTCGCTGTATGTCCAGGTACTCAGCGAAAAAGTCTGAATCAAAGGTAAACCATGTCCAGGGTCGCCGAGCCGTCGAGCTGGACATCGGCGCTCAAGTCCAGCTGGGACGTGGGCGCGATGACGGCTTCGATGGTGACTCGGCTCGACAGGTGCTGGATGAAGATCGGACCGGCGTTGCTACCGGCAACGTCGGTAAATCCCAGGTAGCTTTTGGCGCCAATCGGAATCGGGCGGCTGCTGGATAAACTCCAGGCCAGGCCGCCCGTGGTGGAGTCGGTGCGGTAGACCTGCGACAGGTCATCCACCACCGTTTGGGCGGGATCGAAGTTCAGCGAATACAAGCCGATCTTGTTGCCGCTTTTGTCGCGATTCAGCCCGTAATAAATCTCGCTGTTGACGATGGCCGACCCGTCGCGGTTGTCGTGCATGACCAAGGCAAAACGCGAAGGGCCGTTGCATTGGATGTTGAGGTCCAGCACTTGATCAGGCAGTTGCGTGCGCTTGTCGACGCTCAGGTCCTGGCGGAAGATCTTTCCGTAATCCACCGTGCCATTGTTGGACAGGACCGGTGTACAGGCGACGGGCGTGATCGTGCCCTTCACCGTCAGGTCGACCGTCGAGGCGGCCAGCACATGGGGCGCGACGCAGACAAGGGCGACAGTCAAAGGTGCTGCAAAATAATCTTTCATCGATGGGCTCCTCATGCATCTGAGCTGCAGGAGCGAGCACGCCCCTGCAGTTTTTCAGGGGCTTACAGGTATTTCATTTCGAATGTCGCGGAACCGTCCATGACCACTTCTAGGGCATATGGTGCGACGTTGACCAGAGCGGCGGTCGACAATGCCATGAAGTACTTTTTCATTTTTCATTCCTTTTTGCGGGTTTATTCCTGGCTGATCCAGCGCGCTTGATTGCGCCCCGGATTCAACCTGGTGGGTCAGGTGTTACAGGTAAATGATCTCGATCGTTCCTGCGCCATCGAGGTCGATGGCGTTGCTCAAGTCCAGGCTGTTGAGCGGCGCGATGACCGCATCGACGGTGATGCTGGCGTTGAAGGTCTGAATCATGGTCGGGCCCGCGCTGCTGCCAGCGCTGTCGGTGAAACTCAGGTAACGGGTCTTGGCGATGGCGATCGGGTTGGCGCTGGCGCTGCTCCAGCCTGTGTTGCCACCGGCTGAGTCGGTTCGATAAAGGCGGGCAAAACTGTCGGCATGGGCGCTTGCCGGGTCGATATTCAGCGCGAAAAAGCCGATTTTGTTGTTGCGGGCATCGGTGCCGAGGCCGTAATGGAAGTCGCTGTCGACTGTCGCCGAGCCCGCACGATTGTCGTGCATGATCAACGCGAAAGCCGTCGGCCCATCGCAGCCGACCCGCAAGTTCAGCGAGCGCGCGGGCAGGCGG
The DNA here is from genome assembly GCF_004307605.1 of Pseudomonas sp. Sample_24. Lineage (NCBI taxonomy): Bacteria > Pseudomonadati > Pseudomonadota > Gammaproteobacteria > Pseudomonadales > Pseudomonadaceae > Pseudomonas > Pseudomonas sp. Sample_24. Next base: position 11,065 of record NZ_RCNW01000204.1, on the reverse strand, counting down.
GTGCTCTTGTCGGCGTTGAGGTCGTTGATCGTCAGGCTGCCGAAATCCACCACACCGCCGTTGGACAGCGCCGCTTCGCAGGCCGCCGGAGCGAAGCGTGCACGCAACGTCGCCTCGCGACTGCGATCGGCCGACACGGCGTCGAACACCCCGGCCACCTCCCAGGTCACCGCGTCGCGCACTTGCATTCCTTGTTCCTGAACCCATGCCGTCCATTCAAGCTGGGCCGAAAAAGTGCGGCCCTGTATCGGCACTCCGCCTTGCACCGGAACCACGCCATGTTCCGGTCGCCAGGCCAGTTGCGCTGCGGTTTGTGCGGGTGCCTGACCAGCAGCGGCGATCAGCCCCAGCTCTACCGACTGACCATCGAGCACCGCGTCGCGGATGTGCAACTGATAAGTGCCACGTTCGGCAAAGTGGAAGCGGTTGGACGTTGCTGCCATGGCCCGATAGAACAGGCTCATGTCGGTGGGTTTCGAGCAGGTCAGGGTGAGGCTCGACCGCCGCTCGCCGAGGTTGCGCTCCGATACCGAATCGGCGCGGATCGCACGGTTCATCAAGCCGTAATCGACGACCGGCTGGCTCAGGTTGAACTGACAGTCCTCAACCGATCCCCAGGCAAAAGGTGAGAGCGTCAACGCAACGACGGGGGCCAGCAACAGGCGGGTCAGATTCATCAAGTCATCCTCATGGGGCTCTGCACTTGGCGGCAGTGGTTTCGTAGTAGGCGTCGGTATCAGCGTCTGCCGGCAGTTCGAAATGCAGTGCGCAACGCTCAAGCCCGGGTGCCTTGATGAACAGCGCCTGGCTGTCCAGTACGTTGGGCAGGAACACCAGTCCGCCCTCCTGAACCAGGGTGACAAACTCGCCATCCTCGGTATTCACCGCAGCGCCGCGGGGCAGGGGTGCACCGTTGGCGGTGGTGACTTTTAGCAGTGCGCGGCGGGTCAGGCTGACGCCGAATTCGACCTTGTCGACCGCCCCGCGCCCGGCGGAAATCACCGCCAGGCCGTTGCTGATGTCGGCGTTGCGCGGCAGGGTTTTGGTGTCGACTTCCACCGGGCTTTTGCCATAGGCCGTCAGCTGTGGAATCACTGCTTGACCTTGCCAATCGGTCCACACCGGACCGCTCGGCGTCGACACCTTGATGGCACCCATCTCACCCACAGACAGCAAACCGAAGGTGTCGCTGATCGGGTAAGGCGAGAGCGTCAAACCTCGGTCGTGCAGCACCGCACCGCCTCGGGCGCTGGCCTGGTAACTGGAGCGCGCGGCGTCGGCGCGGGTGTAGTTGAGATCCAGCTGGGTGTAGCGCGGCAGCAGGGAAACGCCGGCGGAAGACTGCACCTCTTTATTGCGGGAGTCGTGTTCAGCGCCGACGCGGTACGCCAGTTGGTCGTTGAGCTGTTCACTCAAGCCCACGCCGCTGCGGTACTCGCCACCGGAACTGCGTACCCAGGTGCGCGCGCGACGGTTTTCACCCAGGGGAATGCTCAGATTCAGGTAGACGCTATCGTCGGTGCGATTGGCCCCACTGAGTTGCCATTCCGCCGTTGCCGATAGCGACACCCCTTTGATGTTGGTGCCCCAGGACGCCAGGGCGCGGCTGCTGCTCTGACCATCGAACGAGCTTGACTGACTGAAGCCACCGCTGAAGGCGCCGAACCACGGATGGGACCATGACAGGGCCGCGCTTTGCTGGTCGCGGTAGCGGGATTTCTGGTCGTCATTAGTGTTGTCAAATACCGCGTCTTCCAGTTCCCGATAACCCAGGGTTCGGTAGGAACTTGCGGCATTCAGTGCCCAGCGCTCGCTGAAACGGTGCGACAGGCTCAGGTCGGCCTGAAGCCCCTGGCCGCCTTGGCGGCCGCTGGCATCCGCGCCGGTCAGTGTCGCCTGGAGCTGGGTATCCGGCGAAGGCAACAGGCCGACGCTGGTACCGGCCGCGCGATAGTCGGCGGCGCCGGTCAGCCCGCCGCTGATCAATATTTGCGGGTTCAATACGCCGCTCCATCCGCCACTGACGACCCAAGGTTCGTCACCTTGCTCATCGCCACTCCTGCGCACGGTTCCCGCCGCAAGGGAGAAGCCTGGCGCTGGCAAGCCGATACCGAGCATCGCCGCCGGTATCGTGAAACTGCGCTGGCTGCCGTCCTCCTCCTTGACTGTGACTTCGACGTCGGAGCGGCTATTGAGCCGGCGCACGTTGTTCAGGGCAAAGGGGCCTGCGGGCACCACGGTGGAATAGATCAGCGAACCGTTCTGCCGCACTTCGACCTGTGCCTGACTGTTGGCGATGCCTTCGATGACCGCGCTTTGCCCTTCGGCTTGCAGCGCCTGTTCGTTGAGAACCTGTACGCCGGTGATCTGCGCACCGGCCAACACCGGGTTGTAAAGGTTGATCTGGCCGGCCTGCAACACGGCTTCGTGACTGGCGAAGGTGCGCTGGGCGTAAGCGGCGATATGCGTTGTGCGCGACACTTCATCCTGCCAGGTCTGCACCTGACGACTGCGCACGATCCAGTCGCCGGCATTAAAACCCAGCTCGGTGTTGGCCGAGGCATAGCGGCTCGTACCCTCGCCAAAACGGCTGTGCTGTCCGGTAATGTCGTAGTTGAGCAGCGCAGCGACGCCGCCGGTTTGATAGCCGCTGACATCGCGTTCGGCGGGTCGAATAGCATGGGTCGGCACAACCAGCGTCAGGGCCAGGTTGGCCGGATCCTGTTCGATGGCGGTTTGCGGCGCGAGGGCGAGAAAGTCGTAGCAACGGCCATCGTCGTCGAGGATCTGCTCGGGCACGTTCAGGTTGGCCTTGTCGAGCAGCGTGCGGTCAAAGCACAGTACACCGGCGCGATCGAAGGCGACGTCGACGCGACCCTGTCGTTGGCCGTTGACGTTGAGCGTCACCGAATGCCGGCCCGTGGCGAAGCGTGGCGCTTCCATCAGCAAGGTCGCCAGTGCCGGATCGATACCGCGCTGTCGCAGCGTGTTGCTATCGAAGGACGCCAGTAGTAATTCGCTACCGCGAGCGTCGAGCACCATCAGCGTGTTGATCAGCAATAAGGCCAATGTTGTCCGTCGACGCAACCGGCGTGAGTGGACGCGGGTCCGAATCACAGGCACGGCTTCGCCATCACGGTAAAAAGTTACTGTGTTCATGGGGTTCACTTGGTTTATGCGGGCGTGCTGAACTGATCGTTGAAATTCAGTCACGCCTTGGGTAACAGCTCGCTGGCCGTTACCCGAAAACTTCGGCGCGGGTTATTCCATCGTCGCGCAGTCGTGGCGGTTCAGGACTCGAACGGTGTTTCGAAATGCGGCACCGCGAAGCCGTAGACCGTCGCCGGTTGTATCCGTACGCGGGTGGCGGCAGCGCCTTTGGCGGGCACGCTCAAGGTTTCCCCCGGCAGCACGTAGGTGCGCGGCAACAACGCCGAACCATTACCGGGCAGCAGCGTCAGTTCCTGGGCCAAACGCACGACATAGGGTGATGGATTGTGCACGCTGACCTGATCGTTTTGCAGGCGCCAGGTCAGCCCCGTCCACGGTGTGCGATTGGGCGCCAAGCCCTTGGGGTGCAGGATCACCGGCAAATTTTGCCGCACCGTCACGCCGACCCGTGCACGCCCGGCTTCGGCCGGTTTACGGTCTTGAGGCATGCCCTCGAAAATCACCCGCTTCAGGCGCTGGGTGGTCAGGGGCGTGGAGGTCTGCAGGATGAACCGCACCAATTGACTCTTGCCCGCCTCGACCCGGGCCAGCGGCGGCGTGACGAACAACAGCGGTTCCTTGTCCTCGGGAATGTCTTCGAGGGTGACATGCAGCAACGACAGGTTTGCGTCAGTGTTGGTGACCGACACCGAGGTTTCGCCATCGGCTTCATTGACGATCACCACAGAGGTGTCGGGGACCATGCCATCGGCCACGACGTAGCCAGCGAACAGATAGGCCAGCGTGCCCAGACAGAAACGTCTGCATCGCGCGCCGTTGAAAAGAGTCATGGTGGATGCCTGTGTAAAAAAAGGAAAAGTCAGCATGGCTAGAGTTAGTTCTGGTCAACGCAGTCCTGGTGAACGGGCAGGAGGTCGGGTGGACGACCTGCCGCGCTTCGATTTCTCGATGGTTTACAGGTAAACCACAGACAGGGTTACCGAGCCATCGATGGCCACTTCGTTGGTCAGGTTGAGCTGGTTGGCAGGGGCAATTCGAGGTGCGATCTCGAGATCGGAAACCAGTGTCTGAAACGGTTTTGGTATTACGCTGCTGACGTCGGCGACGGTGAGAATGTTGGTTCGCATCAGTTCGCGGGTTTGGTTCCAGGTCGAACCGCGGTCCTCGGAACCAATCGTGCTGACTGTCACGCCATCGGCCAGCGGTCTCCAAATTTCCAGGTTCATCGCTCCCAGTTTTTGATTAGTGTTGATCAGCCCGAGGCCGAAATCGTAGGGGTCATTATTGAAATCCGAACCTTCACGGTTATCCTTGGCCTCAAGGCCGGCAAGAGTCGGTCCGTCGCACGTGAGCGTCAGTTGCACGTATTGTTTGGGCAGCCATGTCGCTTTGTCAGGGTTCAAACTCTTGGCCGAAATCTTGCCGTAGTCCACCAGCCCGCCTTTGGACAGGGTCGGTTCGCAGGCGCTCGGAGTGATCGTCCCGCTGACGCTCAGGTCGACGCTGGAGGCAGCAAAAGCGCAGGCACTGCCGGCCAGCAACATGGCGCCGAAGAGGGTGTTGAGAGTCTTGTTCATGGTGAAGCTCCTGATGTGGAATAAACAGCGGCGCGATGATCAATAAGTGATCTGCAGTGTGGCGTGCCCGTCGATCGGCACCTCATCAAGCAGAGTCAGGCCACTGGCTGGCGCAATGAGGGTGACGGCGCGCAAGCGAGCACTCAGGTGCTGCAACGCGATGGGCGTACGCAGATCGTCAGGGCTGGCAAACGCCGTCAACCCGGCGTGCCCCAGATACGTCGAAAGTCCCCAGTTACTACCGTTGTCGCGGGACATGATGGTCAACACCGTATTGCCGTCAGCTTGCGGTTCGAAGATTCCGAACCCCACGCTACCCAGCTTCTGGTCGTCGTTGACCGTACCCAGGCCGTGATAGGCCTGGTTGACGGCCGACGTTCCGGCGCGATTGTCGATGGTGGTCAGGGTGAAAAAGGTCGGGCCTTCACAATCGATCTGCAACTGCAGTTCGCTGGCGGGCAACCGGGTAGGCAAGTCCTGATCGAGATTTTTCGACGTCAGTTTGCCGTGATCGACGATGCCGCCGTTCGACAGTGAGGGTGTACAGGAACTCGGTGTAATGATTCCGCTGACACTCAGATCGGCGTTGCCCGCCGCCAGCGCAGAGTGCGCGCAGGTCAGCCACGTTATGCTCATCAAAGCGAGGGCGCATCGTTGCGTGATGGGTCGTCCTTGGTTCATGTATTCGCTTTTCCTTGAACGAAGATGATTGGAAGTTGCCGTGTACGGACAGGCGCAATCTAACGGTCGAGGTAATCAGGTGGAATGCAACTAATACGAAAACGTGCCATTGACTGTAAGAAAGTGCGAGGTGTACTACAGGTTGTATTGAGTGAGGGTGTTGTCTGTAGGCTGTCTATGTGGTCTATCGGATATATGAACTGTAGGGCGATTCTTATTGTTCTATCGGATAAAGGACAGTCCCCCGCAGACATTGGCTGACATTTTTTGGCGTGCGAGATTGGTCGTTGTGATGGTGCAAGGACGGCGCTATTTTTTTGCGCACTCCAGTCACTCAACAGGATTAATCCGACAATGCAGGTAATCATTGCTGATGACCATCCGGTGGTTCGTATTGGAATGCGGATGCTCATCGACCTGAGCGGCACTTGCGTCATTGTGGGCGAGGCTGAGGGGCCTGACAGCCTGCTGAGCCTGCTTTCAACATCGCCTTGCGATTTGCTGATCACTGACTTCAGCATGCCCGGCAACGTGCAGGCCGATGGCTTGAAAATGCTCGGAATGGTGCGGCGTCACTATCCGCAAACCTCGATCATTCTGGTCACGATGCTCGCCAACGTCATGACGCTCAGAGCGGCGATTGCCCAAGGTGTAATGGGGGTCATCGCCAAGGATGCCTCGGCCAGGGAGCTGCCGATGGCCGTCAAGGCGGTGGGCGAAGGGCGGCGATTTCTCAGCGACTCCTTGCGCGCGGCACTGGCTTCGGCAGAAACCGAGGCGCAATCGGGATCTCCATCGTTGTCGGCCAAGGAACATGAAGTGGTGAGAATGCTCGCCAGCGGCATGACCGTGAGTGAAATTGCCGAGCAATTCAACCGCAGCGTGTCCACGATCAGCAAACAGAAAATCATGGCCATGCGACGACTGGGCATTTCTACCGATGTGGATCTGTTCGCCTATGCCCGTGAGAGCGGAATGGTGCATCAGGATTGATAAATTCGTGTGGGTCAGCACCCTCAAGGAAAATTCGTATTAGTTGTATTTTTTGACGCTTATTGCGGGCTTATATTGCAGTCGCCAAGCAAGGTATTTGCTGATTTCGATAAGTTGAAGTCCGCCTCTGCAAAATAAATAAAGTGTCTGAAGGAACATAAGGGAATGAAAAAGCGTTTAAGTTATATCGCTGCCACTCTGCTGGTTGCTGGCACGACCAGCGTCAATGCTGCATCGAGCGTCGATTTGAATGTTACGGGGACAATCACGCCAGCGGCGTGTATGCCGCAGTTGTCCAATGGTGGAATGGTCGATCACGGAAAGATCTCATTCAAAGATCTGAAAAATGGCGTAAATACGTTACCGCAAGTTGCTCTACAAATGAGCGTCAGTTGTGATGCCGCTACATTGTTTGCAGTTAAAAGTACCGATAACAGGAAGGGGACTGCCTCTAACAATGGCCTGTCTTCCTTTGGGTTGGGTGTGGGCGAAGGTGACCACAAGGTTGGGTTTTATAACTTGACCATGGAGAACGTGCTGGGGGATGGCGCGGTACTTCCGGTGGTGGAGTCAGTCAATGGCAATACATGGTTCTATTCGAGCACTGGCCAAATCTGGCAACCTGAGTGGATGAGGTCCGTGAGCGGCCCGGGTAACCCGAATTACACGCCCGTCGCCATCCAGACACTGGCGGCCGATCTGATTGTGGCGACGAGTATCAACAAACCAGGAACGCTCTCAGCCGAGATGCCCATAGATGGCAGCGCTACCCTGGATATCGTTTACCTTTAAGTTGCGAAGCGTCATTCAGTGGGTCGCAGGACAGCAGCAGTGCCCGCATTTTTTTGGTGAATAGCCATGGTTATTCACGCACTCGCGGCATATCGTGCTGACCTACTGATGATATTTGCGGAGCCGGTCCATGAGTGATGCCCACAACGCCTTGATCACCTGCTTCTACCAGGCTTTCCAGCGACTGGATGCCGAAGCGATGAGCGCCTGCTATACCGATGACGTGGTGTTCAGTGATCCTGCGTTTGGTGAACTGCGCGGGCGCGATGCCGGCGACATGTGGCGCATGCTCACCACCCGTGCCAAGGACTTTTCCCTGAACTTCGATAACGTGCACAGTGACGAGCGCACAGGCGGCGCGCATTGGGTGGCGACGTATCTGTTCAGCCAGACCGGCAATGTGGTGGTCAACGATATTCAGGCGCGGTTCGTGTTTCGCGACGGCAAGATCTGCGAACATCATGACCGCTTCGATATGTGGGCCTGGTCGCGTCAGGCGCTCGGGGTCAAGGGCCTACTGCTGGGCTGGACACCGCTGGTACGCAACGCCGTCCGCACTCAAGCCCTCAAGGGGCTGAAGGCATTCCAGGCCAGTCGCTGATAAGATTGCGGCTTGTTTCCACTCAAGTCCCGATCGTTACGTGAACAGCCCGAGCGAAGCTCCCATCACTAAACCCTGGTTCGTGTACCTGGTGCGTGCGGCCAACGGTTCGCTTTACTGCGGCATCAGCGACGACCCGGTGCGACGATTCGCCAAGCATCAAAGCGGCAAGGGCGCGCGCTTTTTCCTCTCGAGTCCGGCCATGGCGCTGGTCTACACCGAAGTCTGCCGCGACAAAAGCGAAGCGCTGCGCCAGGAACGACTGATCAAAAAGTTGCGCAAGAGCGCCAAGGAATGCCTGGTGGCGTCTTATCAATCTGACTGATCGGTTCCCATCAGGCAGATCTGTAGGCTGCTAAACGATTGCGCGCTAAGCTGCGGGCTCCTGATCTTTGCGGCGGAGCCGAGCATGTCCGAGTTGATTCTGCATCATTACCCGACGTCACCCTTTGCGGAGAAGGCGCGCTTGCTGCTGGGTTTCAAAGGGCTGTCATGGCGCTCGGTGAAAATCTCGCCGGTGATGCCAAAACCCGATCTCACGGCCCTGACCGGCGGTTACCGCAAGACGCCGGTGTTGCAGGTCGGCGCGGATATTTATTGCGACACGGCGCTGATCGCCCGCCGACTCGAACAGGAAAAAGCCTTGCCGGCGTTCTTCCCCGAAGGCCAGGAAATGATCACGGCCAGCTTTGCGACCTGGGCCGATTCGGTGGTGTTCCAGCATGCGGTCAGCCTGGTGTTCCAACCGGAATCGGTCGCCGTACGCTTCGGCAATTTGCCGCCGGAAGCGATCAAGGCGTTTCTCGCCGACCGTGCCGGATTGTTCAGCGGTGGTAGTGCGACAAAACTGTCCATCGAGCAGGCCAAACATCAGTGGCCCACCCTCATGTCGCGCCTGGAGTTGCAACTGCAGCGCGAGCAGGGCGACTTCCTGTTTGGCGAGCCATCGATTGCCGACTTCGCGCTGGCGCACTCGCTGTGGTTTCTCAAGGCGACGCCGGTGACTGCGCCATTGGTCGATGCGTATCCGGCGGTCAGCGCCTGGCATGCCCGGGTGCTGGGCTTCGGTCATGGTGCATCCAGCGAAATGTCCTCCGAAGAGGCGCTGGAGGTGGCTCGTTCGTCGACACCAGCGGCGTTACCGAATGAGGATTTCGTCGATCCAAACGGGTTCACGGCGGGCCAGCAAGTGTTGGTCGCAGCCACCGACTATGGCGTTGATCCGGTGACGGGCGAGTTGTTGTTTGCCGGGCGCGAGGAATTGATTGTGCGTCGCGAAGACGAACGTGGCGGTGTGGTGCATGTGCACTTTCCGCGCTTTGGCTTTCGTATCGAAGCCTGCTGACTCAGGCATTCACCTGTGGCGAGGGAGCTTGTCGGATCGCCGCACCGTCCCGCTGGGGCGCGAAGCGGCCCCCGGAAAAGGGACTGCTACACAGTCCAGCGGGAGCAAGCTCCCTCGCCACAGCATTGCGTGTATCTGAAGGATTACTTCAAAGCAGCCAGAATCGCATCCGGGTCATACCCACGAATCAGCGTCCCGTTCACATCGATTATCGGAATCCCGCCACCGCCCAGCGCCTCGTAGTCCTTGCGCGCGAGGGCATCTTTTTCGATATCGAATTCCTTGTACGCAATGCCTTTCTGGTCGAGAAAGCGTCGGGTCAGTTTGCAGTAGCCACACCACTCGGTGGCGTACAGCACGACCTTGGCCCTGGCTTGAGTCTGCTCGGACACCACTTGCGACGGGTTGAGCACCCGCTCGATCTTGCCCCAGTTCTGATAGACCACCACGACCAGCAGAACCAGCATGACCTTTTTCAGGACATTGCCGAGCATCAGTTGCGTCGCTTGAGCTGATCAGTCAGTGAGGTCGGCAGGCCTTTGATGATCAGCGTGCCGGCTTCTTCGTCGTACTCGATCTTCGAGCCCAGCAGGTGCGCCTCGAAACTGATCGACAGGCCCTCGGCGCGGCCGGTGAAGCGCCGGAATTGGTTGAGGGTGCGCTTATCTGCCGGAATCTCCGGCGACAGACCGTAGTCCTTGTTGCGAATGTGATCGTAGAAGGCTTTTGGACGATCTTCGTCGATCAATTCCGACAGCTCTTCCAGGCCCATCGGTTCGCCGAGTTTGGCCTGGCTGCTGGCGTAGTCGACCAGGGTCTTGGTCTTCTCGCGAGCGTCGTCTTCCGGCAAGTCTTCGCTTTCGACGAAGTCGCTGAACGCCTTGAGCAAGGTGCGGGTTTCACCCGGCCCGTCGACGCCTTCCTGACACCCGATGAAGTCGCGGAAGTATTCCGAGACTTTCTTGCCGTTCTTGCCTTTGATGAACGAAATGTACTGCTTGGATTGTTTGTTGTTCTGCCACTCGGACACGTTGATCCGCGCCGCCAGATGCAGCTGGCCAAGGTCCAGGTGACGGGACGGCGTGACGTCCAGTTGCTCGGTCACGGCAACGCCTTCGCTGTGGTGCAGCAGGGCGATGGCCAGATAGTCGGTCATGCCTTGTTGGTAATGCGCGAACAACACGTGGCCACCGACCGAGAGGTTGGATTCTTCCATCAGTTTTTGCAGGTGTTCCACCGCCACGCGACTGAAGGCTGTGAAGTCCTGGGCGCCGTCGAGGTATTCCTTCAACCAGCCGCTGAACGGGAAGGCGCCGGACTCCGGATGAAACAATCCCCAGGCCTTGCCTTGCTTGGCGTTGTAGCTTTCATTGAGGTCGGCAAGCATGTTCTCGATGGCGGCGGACTCGGCCAGTTCAGAGTCGCGAGCGTGAAGAACTGCAGGCGTGCCGTCGGGTTTTTTGTCGATCAGGTGGACGATGCAATGACGGATCGGCATGGGCTTCTCGGCTGATTGAAGAGAGGAGGCCAGGCTCCCCCGAAAAAGCGCCCAGTGTACCGCAACCATTGGTTTTGGCGCGGTTCGAAGGCCAATTCCCGGGCGACCGGCGGCGCTTGGGCGATTTTTTCCCGGTTTAGAGCAATAAAGCTGACCAAATGGGTAGCTAGAGGCGGATATTTCCCCGTCTCTGTGCTAGTTTTGCCCGGTCTTGCGCGAAGTCACTGCGTTAAGCCTGCAGTCAGCTTTTGTCAGGTCGAACCAAACCCTGATTTCGGCATCTATAACCCCGATCCCGAGGTTATTTCGCCGAGGGTGCCAGATCCAGAAGATCGGGCTCGATGGCTGACATTGCACTCTGCAATCCATATGAATTTGATAGGGAAGGAACACTACATGGCTCTTAC
>NZ_RCNW01000341.1:0-2560 GCF_004307605.1 Pseudomonas sp. Sample_24 | reverse complement strand
CGGACAGCGTGATCGGTGTCGACCCGAACTGGCTGTTCTTCTGCCAGTTCCAGGCAGTGCAACGCTACTTGTCCGAACCGAATGCCTGGCACCTGCCCTTCCCGTTCGAAGACCTGCCGCCAAACCTCGAAGGCTTCGACACGGTGTTCTCCATGGGTGTGTTCTACCACCGCCGCTCGCCGATCGAGCATTTGCTGGCACTGAAGGACTGCCTGGTCAAGGGCGGTGAACTGGTGCTGGAGACGCTGGTAGTCGAAGGTGACAAACACCAGGTGCTGGTGCCGGAAGACCGTTACGCCCAAATGCGCAACGTGTGGTTCCTGCCTTCGGTGCCGGCGCTGGAGCTGTGGCTGCGCCGTGCCGGGTTCAGCGATGTGAAATGCGTGGACGTGAGCACCACCACCGTTGAAGAGCAGCGCGGGACGGAGTGGATGAAATATCAATCGTTGAGCGATTTCCTTGATCCGGAGGATCACAGCAAGACGATTGAAGGGCTGCCGGCGCCGATGCGGGCAGTGATCGTCGCGAAGAAGTAACCTTTCCTTCCAGCCCCTGCAAAAACCTGTGGGAGCTGGCTTGCCAGCGATAGCGGTGTTTCAGTCGACATCAATGTTTGATGTGACGACGTCATCGCTGGCAAGCCAGCTCCCACAGGAATTGATGCGGTTTTCAGATTGTTGGTTTTGCCCGGCGGGCCTTGAAGAATTCGCTGAGCACCGCCCCGCATTCTTCCGCCAACACCCCACCTTCGTACAACACCCGGTGATTCAAAAAGCCCTGGGTAAAAAATTGCCCCTGGCTCTGCACAATCCCCGCTTTGGGCTCCAGCGCGCCGTACACCACCCGCGCAATGCGCGAATGCACGATCAGGCCCGCGCACATGCTGCACGGCTCCAGCGTGACGTAGAGCGTGCTGCCCGGCAGGCGATAGTTGCTGACGGCCTGGGCGGCAGCGCGGATCGCGACCATCTCGGCGTGGGCGCTCGGGTCGTTGCCGCTGATCGGGCAATTGAAGCCGCGACCGATGATCTCACCATCCTGCACCAACACGGCGCCCACCGGTACTTCACCGAGGGCCGCGCCTTGGGCGGCCAGCGCCAGCGCTTCACGCATGAAGTCGCGATCACGGCTGCGGTCGATGATCGCCGCGGGTCGAATCTGCCGCATCATGCCACCTCGATAGCGGCCATCAGGCCGGTTTCCATGTGGTCGATCACATGGCAATGGAACATCCACACCCCGGGGTTATCCGCCACCAGCGCCACTTGCGCGCGCTCGTTCTTGCCCAGCAGGTAAGTATCGGTGAAGTACGGAATCACCTTGTGCCGGTTCGAGGCGATGACTTTGAAACTCATGCCGTGCAGGTGAATCGGATGCTGATACTGGGTCATGTTCTTCAATTCGAAAATGTAGCTTTTGCCCTTCTGGAGTTTGGCAATCGGGCGGTCGGCGCAGGTCTTGTCGGTGATGTCCCAGGCCTTGCCGTTAATTTGCCACAGGCTGGGCGGCTTGCCGTTGTCGACGTTCACCGACACCGAACCGACCCATTCGAAATTGAAGTTGAGTTTCTCGGCATTGGCCAGGTCCGGCTCGGCCACCGGGTTGGCGGGCAGCGCCGCTGGCCACTCGGTCGGCGCATCGCTGTTGGCGACCGAACGGAGTGTCCCGAGGCGCACCGGGCCGTTGCGCAGCGACAATTCTTCACCGGCCGGCGGTGCCTTGATCGCCAGGCAAATGCGCATGCCGGGGCCGAGCCAGTATTCCTTGCCCAGCGGCCGTGGCTCGATCGGGTTGCCGTCCAGCGCGTAGATCTGCGCGTCGACGCCAGGAATATTCAGGCGATAGGTCAGGGTGTTGTCGAGGTTCAGCAAACGCACGCGGGTGATCTGCCCGGCGGGCAATTCGATCACGGCTTGCGAAACCCCATTGATGGTCGACAAGCGTCCTGCCGTGCCACCCCGGGCCGCTTCCCGGGGGATGCTGAACTCGACGAAATTGCCAACCTCGTCGACATGCCAGCTCTTGAGGCTCAAGGTCTTCTCGTATTTGAAACCGGTCGGCTCGCGCTCTTCGACGATCAGCGGGCCGACCAGCCCGCGCCCCAGTTCTTCGCTGCTGTTCACGTGCGGGTGATACCAATAGCTGCCGGCATCCGGGACACGAAATTTGTAGTCGAAATATTCGCCCGGCAACACTGGAAGCTGGGAAACGTAGGGCACGCCATCCATCTCCAGCGGCAGGCGGATACCGTGCCAGTGAATGGTGGTCGCCACCGGCAGGTGATTGATGAAACGCACCCGCAGCCATTCGCCCTGACGTACGCGCAACTCGGTGCCCGGCGCCGACGGGCCGAACGCCCAGGCCTGGGTCTGGTGGCCGGGCACCAGTTCGACGTCCAGCGGTGCAGCGATCAACTCATAGTCGTGGCCCGCGTCCGCATCGGCCATCTTGCCCAACCAATAGCGCGACGCGCCACCGGCCCCCACGCCAACGACAACAAGACCGGCCAGGCCACCGAGGATTTGGCGACGGGTAAAGGACATGAACTCAACTACCTCAC
>NZ_RCNW01000091.1:0-19965 GCF_004307605.1 Pseudomonas sp. Sample_24 | reverse complement strand
CTTCATCACGTCAGACCTGGCTCTTTTGCCAGCGGTGCACGTCTTTTCTGACGAGTCTTTCAAGGCTACTGACGAGCACACCCACTGATTCCTCTCACGACGATCAGCCCAAGGCATCACCTGCATGCCAAATGATGAGCTATCCGAGACCTGTTACGGGTCGCAGCCGGATTCAGCGCAACACTTTCAAATAGTCGAATACTGATGAGTATTAACGTCAGTGGATTTTCGGCAGATACACTTCCCGATAGCGATTACGCAGACGACACTGGTCGAGCCGCATACCCTGCGCGCCTCACACAATGACCCGCGTTTGGCCGCCCTTCGTTTCGGGCACCCTTGAGCGCAGATGACGAGAACGCCATGGCCGGGCTGATTCCCCAGAGCTTCATTGACGACCTTCTGAACCGCACCGACATCGTCGATGTGGTCAGCTCGCGCCTGCAACTGAAAAAAGCCGGCAAGAACCACACGGCCTGCTGCCCGTTCCACAAAGAAAAAACACCTTCGTTCAGCGTCAGCCCCGACAAGCAGTTCTATTACTGCTTCGGTTGCGGCGCTGGCGGCAATGCCCTTGGTTTCATCATGGACCACGACAACCTGGATTTCGTCCAGGCTGTCGAAGAACTGGCCAAAGCCGCGGGCATGGAAATCCCTCGCGAAGAAAGCGGCCGCCCGCACAAGCCTCGGCAGCCGACCGATTCGCCGCTGTATGCGCTGCTCAGCGCCGCCGCCGATTTTTATCGTCAGGCCCTCAAAAGCCATCCTGCGCGCAAAGCTGCCGTGGACTATTTGAAAGGCCGCGGCCTGACCGGCGAAATTGCCCGCGATTTCGGTCTCGGCTTCGCTCCGCCGGGCTGGGACAATCTGTTCAAACACTTGAGCAGCGACACCCTGCAGCAAAAAGCCATGATCGATGCAGGCCTGCTGATCGAAAACGCCGAAACCGGCAAGCGCTACGATCGTTTCCGCGACCGGGTAATGTTCCCGATCCGCGACAGCCGCGGGCGCATCATTGCCTTTGGTGGCCGGGTCCTGGGCGATGACAAGCCGAAATACCTGAACTCCCCGGAAACACCGGTATTCCATAAAGGCCAGGAACTTTACGGCCTGTATGAGGCGCGCAAAAACAATCGCAACCTCGACGAAATCATTGTTGTCGAGGGTTACATGGACGTTATTGCCCTGGCCCAGCAAGGCCTGCGCAATGCCGTCGCAACGCTGGGTACCGCCACCAGCGAAGAACACTTGAAGCGACTGTTTCGTGTGGTGCCCAACGTACTGTTTTGCTTCGATGGTGACCAGGCTGGTCGCAATGCCGCCTGGCGCGCGCTGGAAGCAACCTTGCCAAGCCTTCAGGATGGCCGCCGCGCCCGCTTCCTGTTCCTGCCCGAAGGGGAAGATCCGGACACGCTGATCCGCTCCGAAGGCACCGATGCCTTCCGCGCGCGAATCAATCAGCACGCGCAGCCGCTGGCCGACTATTTCTTCCAGCAACTGACCGAAGAATCAGACCCGCGCTCGCTGGAAGGCAAGGCCCACATGGCCACCCTCGCGGCACCGCTGATCGACAAAGTGCCTGGCGCCAACCTGCGCATCCTGATGCGTCAGCGCCTCAGCGAAATCACCGGCCTGAGCGGCGAAGCGGTGAGCCAGCTGGCGCAAAGCGCCCCACCGGAAGCGCCGCCGGCCTACGACCCCGGCTTCGATTACGACGCGATGCCCGATTTCAGCGACTATCATCAGCCGCAATCGCAAGAAATGTATGTGCCGCAACAGGAATGGACGCCGAAGAAACCCGGCGCGGGCGGCAAGAAATGGGACAAAAAACCGTGGGACAAGAATGGCAAACGCGGCGGGGATCGCGACCAGCCTCCACGTAAACCGATTGCTGTCGAAGCCCCTACGCTGATTGCGCTGCGCACGCTGATTCATCATCCGCAGTTGGCTGGCAAGGTCGAAACCGCCAACCATTTCGCCAATGAGCGCAACACCTATGCGCAATTGCTGGTAGCCCTCATCGAGGCAGTGCAGAAAAATCCTAAGCTAAACTCAATTCAGCTGATGGCCCGATGGCACGGCACGGAACAGGGCCGCTTGCTCAAGGCCCTGGCAGAAAAGGAATGGCTGATTCAAGGCGACAACCTTGAACAACAGTTTTTAGACACCATTACTAGGTTATCAGCGGGTCAGCACACCGATAGCCTGGAAGAACTCATCAGGAAAGCGAAGCAGCCAGGATTGACTGCCGAGGAAGCAAATCAGATCGCAAATCAGATGCGCGACCTATTAAAACGCAATATGGCAGTACCAAACCCGACCTCAACTGGCGCGTGAGGTCATAGCTCAGGTATAATCCTCGGCTTGTTTTTTGCCCGCCAAGACCTTCAGTGGATAGGGTGTTATGTCCGGAAAAGCGCAACAGCAGTCTCGTATCAAAGAGTTGATCACCCTTGGTCGTGAGCAGGGCTACCTGACTTACGCGGAGGTCAACGACCACCTGCCGGAGGATATTTCAGATCCGGAACAGGTGGAAGACATCATCCGCATGATCAATGACATGGGGATCAACGTATTCGAGGTTGCGCCAGATAAGGATTCCCTTATGCTGGCCGACGCCGATACCGACGAAGCCGCGGCCGAAGAGGCAGCTGCTGCGTTGGCAGCGGTCGAGACCGACATTGGTCGCACTACCGACCCGGTGCGCATGTACATGCGCGAAATGGGTACGGTAGAGCTCCTCACGCGTGAAGGCGAAATTGAAATCGCCAAGCGTATTGAAGAGGGCATCCGTGAAGTGATGAGCGCAATCGCGCACTTCCCTGGCACGGTTGACCATATCCTCTCCGAGTACACCCGCGTCACCTCCGAAGGTGGTCGCCTGTCCGACGTCCTGAGCGGTTACATCGACCCGGACGACGGCATTGCGCCGCCTGCCGCCGAAGTGCCACCGCCGATCGATCCGAAAGCCGTGAAAGCGGACGACGATACCGACGACGATGACGCCGAAGCTTCGGATGACGAAGAAGAAGCCGAAAGCGGTCCGGATCCGGTCATCGCTGCACAGCGCTTTGGCGCTGTCGCCGATCAGATGGAAATCACCCGCAAGGCGCTGAAAAAGCATGGTCGCAACAACAAGGCAGCGATTGCCGAGCTGTTGGCCCTGGCCGAGCTGTTCATGCCGATCAAACTGGTGCCGAAGCAATTCGAAGGCCTGGTCGAGCGTGTTCGCAGTGCCCTGGATCGTCTGCGTCAGCAAGAGCGTGCAATCATGCAGCTCTGCGTTCGTGATGCGCGCATGCCCCGTGCCGATTTCCTGCGCCAGTTCCCGGGCAACGAAGTTGACGAAAGCTGGACCGATGCACTGGCCAAAGGCAAAAGCAAATACGCTGAAGCCATCGGCCGCCTGCAACCGGACATCGTTCGTTGCCAGCAGAAACTGACTGCGCTGGAGACCGAAACCGGTCTGACCATCGCAGAGATCAAGGACATCAACCGTCGCATGTCGATCGGCGAGGCCAAGGCCCGTCGCGCGAAGAAAGAGATGGTTGAAGCGAACTTGCGTCTGGTGATCTCGATCGCCAAGAAGTACACCAACCGTGGCCTGCAATTCCTCGACCTGATCCAGGAAGGCAACATTGGCTTGATGAAAGCGGTAGACAAGTTCGAATACCGCCGCGGCTACAAATTCTCGACTTATGCCACCTGGTGGATCCGTCAGGCGATCACTCGCTCGATCGCCGACCAGGCCCGCACCATCCGTATTCCGGTGCACATGATCGAGACGATCAACAAGCTCAACCGTATTTCCCGGCAGATGTTGCAGGAAATGGGTCGCGAACCGACCCCGGAAGAGCTGGGCGAACGCATGGAAATGCCTGAGGACAAGATCCGCAAGGTATTGAAGATCGCTAAAGAGCCGATCTCCATGGAAACCCCGATCGGTGATGACGAAGACTCCCATCTGGGTGACTTCATCGAAGACTCGACCATGCAGTCGCCAATCGATGTGGCTACCGTTGAGAGCCTTAAAGAAGCGACTCGCGAAGTGCTGTCCGGCCTCACTGCCCGTGAAGCCAAGGTACTGCGCATGCGCTTCGGTATCGACATGAATACCGACCACACCCTCGAGGAGGTTGGTAAGCAGTTCGACGTGACCCGTGAACGGATTCGTCAGATCGAAGCCAAGGCGCTGCGCAAGCTGCGCCACCCGACGAGAAGCGAGCATCTGCGCTCCTTCCTCGACGAGTGATCAAAAAACCCCCGGCCCAGGCCGGGGGTTTTGTTTTATGCAGATAAAATCCCCGCGCTATACCCCTCCCGCCGATTTGCCCGTCTACACTCGAAACATTCCCCGAGCCATAACGAGACCGTTATGCCCAGACTGCCGACCGTGCTTTTTTTGCTGTCGCTGATGACCTGGACCGCAACGGCTGGCGCGCTGACTCTTACCGACGAAGAACGTAGCTGGCTTGCGGACCACCCGGACTTGCGCCTGGGTGTCGATGCGTCCTGGCCCCCCTTTGAGTTTCGCGACGATGAAGGGCGTTACCAGGGCCTTGCGGCAGACTATATCAACGTGATTCGCCAGCGATTGGCCGTCAAACTGACGCCTATCGAACCGGCCAGCTGGAGCGTTGTGCTGGAACAGGCCAAGCAAGGCAAGCTCGATCTGTTGCCAGGCATCATGTCGACACCGGAACGCCAGGCTTTCCTGTCGTTTACCCGGCCTTACCTGGATTTTCCGATTGTTATCCTGGCCCATGTTGGCGGTGCTCAGCCACGCAGGATCGAAGACCTGTACGGCCTGAAAATCGCCGTGGTGGAAAACTATGCCCCCCACGAACTGCTGCGCACTCACCACCCCGACCTGAACCTGGTAGCCATGCCCAACGTCAGCTCGGCCTTGCAGGCACTGGCTATCGATGAGGTGGACGCCGTGGTGGGCGATCTCGCCTCCAGCGTCTGGAGCCTGCGCCAGCTGAAGCTCGACGGGCTCTACGTCAGCGGCGAAACCCCTTATCGTTATCAACTGGCCATGGGCGTACCCCGAGACAACAAGATGCTGGTCGGCATTCTCGACAAAGTCCTGGCCGACATGAGCCCCGCCGAAATCAGTGCCATCCAGGAGCAATGGGTCGGTAATGTCCTCGACCACCGCACCTTCTGGTCCGACCTGCTGGTCTATGGGTTGCCGGGGTTGCTGCTGCTGTTTATCGTGCTGGTGGCGGTGATCCGGGTCAATCGGCGACTGAGCTCGGAAATCGCTCGACGGGTCGATCTGGAACAGGAACTGCGTAGCAGCGAGTATCACTACCGCGGCCTGGTGGAAAGCCTGTCGGCCATCGCCTGGGAAGCGCGGATCAGTGACTTCACCTACAGCTATGTGTCGCCCCACGCCGAGGATCTGCTGGGTTATCCCCTGTCCCATTGGCTGATCCCGGGCTTCTGGCGCAACATCATTCACCCCGCGGACCTCATCCGAGCACAAAGCTTTTGCGATCACGAAGTGTTGGCCGGGCGCGACCACAGCCTCGATTACCGAGTGATCACGGCCGATGGCCGCTGCTTGTGGGTGCGTGACATCGTCAGCTTGATCGAACACGGTCATGAACCGGTCATGCGTGGGCTGATGATCGACATCAGCGAGGCCAAACGTACCGAAGAGGCACTGCGGCTGTCGGAGCAAAAGTTTGCCTCGGTGTTCCAGCAATGCCCGGACATTCTAGTGATCGCGCGGCTTTCCGATGGCTGCCTGCTGGAGGTCAACGAAGCCTTCGAAGAGCAGATCGGCTTGCGTGCCGAAGACGTCATCGGCCAGACCGCCACCAATCTCAACATCTGGGGCATTCCCGGTGTGGGTCCGGGTTTGCTGCAGCGCTTGCAGGCTGGCAGCATCCGCAACCTGGAAATGCCCTTTCGCCGCAGCAATGGCCAGGTGTTTACCGGCCTGATCTCCGCCGAACCGTTCGACCTCGATACAACCCCGGCGCTGGTAGTGGTCGTGCGCGACATCACCCAACTCAAAGAAACCCAACAGCAACTGCAAACCTCGGAAGAAAAATTCGCCAAGGCTTTCCACGCCTCTCCGGACGGCCTGTTGTTGTCCCGTCAGAGCGACGGTCTGCTGCTTGAGGTCAATGAAGGTTTCAGCAGAATTACCGGGTTCAACAGCGCGATGTCTGTGGATCGTTCGGCGCTGGACCTGGGGATCTGGGTCAACCTCAACGAACGCAAACAGATGCTCGACTTGCTGCACCGCGACGGTTTCGTCCGCGACTTCAGTTGCCATATCCGCCGCAGCGACGGGCAGATTCGCCTTTGTGAAGTCTCCAGCCGTCCGCTGCCAATCGGTGACGAAGACTGCATGCTGACCATCGCCCGCGACATCACCGAACGCCACTTGATGCAGGAAAAACTGCAACAGGCCGCGACCGTATTCGAGAGCACCGCCGAGGGCGTGTTGATCACTGACACCCAACAGCACATCAGCGCGGTCAACCGGGCATTTACCGAGATCACCGGCTACAGCGAAAGCGAAGCGCTGGGCCATACCCCGCGCTTGCTTGCCTCAGGCTTGCATGACAGTGCGTTCTACGCCGCGATGTGGCACCAATTGACGGCCGAGGGGCACTGGCAAGGGGAGATTTCCAATCGGCGCAAAAATGGCGAGCTCTACCCGAGCTGGCTGACCATCAGCGCCGTGCGCAACCGCGACAAATTCATCACCCACTTTGTGGCGGTGTTCGCCGACATCTCCAGCCTGAAACACGCCCAGGCCAAGCTTGACTACCAGGCCCACCACGACCCTTTGACCGGCCTGCCCAACCGGACGTTGTTCGAAAGCCGCTTGCTGACCGCCCTCAACACCCAGAAGGAAAACGGTGGCCAGGGCGCAGTGCTGTTTCTCGACCTCGACCGCTTCAAACACATCAACGACAGCCTTGGCCACCCGGTCGGCGACCTGCTGCTCAAGGGCATTGCGGTTCGCCTCAAGGAGCAGTTACGGGATATCGACACCGTGGCACGCCTGGGCGGCGACGAGTTCATCATCCTCCTGCCCGGGCTGCAGCAACCCAGCGATGCCGACAACATAGCCACCAAGCTGCTCAATTGCTTTACCGCGCCATTCCAGGCGGGCGAGCATGAGTTCTTCATCAGCTCCAGCATCGGCACCAGCCTTTATCCACAGGACGGCTGCGACGTGGCCACGCTCATCAAGAACGCCGATGCGGCGATGTACCGCTCCAAGGCCAAGGGGCGTAACCGGGTCGAAAGCTATACCCGCGACCTCACCGCCCAGGCCAGCGAGCGCGTCGCCCTCGAACATGAACTGCGCCGCGCCATCGAACGCAACGAACTGCACCTGTATTACCAGCCGAAAATCAGCCTCGACGACTATCGCCTGGTAGGCGCCGAAGCATTGATCCGCTGGCACCATCCAACTTTTGGCGACGTGCCGCCAGAGCACTTCATCGCTCTGGCAGAAGAAAACGGCATGATCCTGCAGATCGGCGATTGGGTGCTGGAAACCGCCTGCCGCCAAATGCATGAATGGAATAAATCCTACGAAGGCCTTGGCCCGCTGTCGGTCAACCTCGCCGGCGCGCAACTGCGCCAACCGAACCTGCTGGGGCGTATCGAACAACTGCTCAAGGACTACCGCCTAAAACCTGATCTGCTGCAATTGGAGATCACCGAAAACTTCATCATGAGCCAGGCGGAAGAAGCGCTGGCGGTGCTGCATCAACTCAAGCACTTGGGTGTGCAACTGGCGATCGACGACTTCGGCACTGGCTATTCGTCACTGAGCTACCTCAAACGCCTGCCACTGGACATCCTCAAGATCGATCAATCATTCGTCCGCGGCCTGCCGGACGACCCCCACGATGCGGCGATCGTTCGCGCCATCATCGCACTCGGACGCAGCATGCAATTCACCGTGATTGCCGAAGGTGTCGAGACCCAATCGCAACAACAATTCCTCGCCGCCGAAGGCTGCGAACAAATCCAGGGCTACATCGTCAGCCTGCCCCTACCCCCCGACGAATTCGCCGCGACGTTTCTTCGTACAACCGTATTGGATTTTTCGGATAGCACAGCCGCGAAACCGTCGCTATAATCCGCGACCTACTGAGGGCCTATAGCTCAGTTGGTTAGAGCAGAGGACTCATAATCCTTTGGTCCACGGTTCAAGTCCGTGTGGGCCCACCAAACAAGAAAGCCGCGTTTTTACGCGGCTTTTTCGTGTCTGGCGTAAAAGCGTCGTCGATGCTGATCGATGGCATGGAACTGACGCGCTTGATGGCCGAGAACAATTTGGGCTGCTGCGTGAAGCAGTCTACGAGATCAAACACATCGACTCGGATGACTTCACCGAAGACTGATGTTTAATTGCGTTTACTTAAGCTGTCGAAATATCGGATGACGCCTTAGGACCTTGTAGGCAAACTCCGAATCTTGCTGTTGGGCACTTTGCCGCCTTGTTGCGCTTTTGTTTGACGGGATAGTCTCCGGTGTCGCTGAGCATTCAGCGATCGGGCTTGGAAACCCGTCGAAATTGAAAGCAGCAGTTTGCCTATCTGAACCACGAGTTATGGCAGCTGTGCGCGGGACGTCTTCGGGCGTGCCGGTTTCCTAATTTCCCGGTTTTCCAACCTGCGCACAGCTGCCACCCATTCGCTTGGAAACGAATGCGGCAGCCCTTCAAATTAGGAGCTTCACCATGACTAAAACAAATACATCTGCGATTTCAGAACTAAAAACCGTCGGCTTCACCCCCTTCATGTATCTCTCGGATCAACCCCTGTTCCACGTCTGCCGCGACGTCCCCATCGCCGACGCCCTGGCCCAAGCCTCCGACCTGCTGTTCCTCGCCAAATCCCTGACCGTCGACGCCGCCTACGCCCAAGACTCCGACCGCCACGCCTGGGCTGCGCATTACCTGACGACGATGAGCAAAGCGGTGATTGATGATGTGGTGAAGGTGCTAACGCGGCGGCCTGCTCAAACCCGAAAGGAAGCAGCCCCCTCGAAAAAAAAATAATCACGGCAGAGTTGAAAGCTCCCAAAAAGGGACCGATCGTTCCCTTTTTGGGACTGAAAGAGCCAGGTTTTTCAGTCCAAACACATCACGAAGGGATGGCCTGCACGGCTCGCAACCGTTCCAGCATCTGCCCCGTCCATACAACCTCATACGTGTCCGCAGCCCGCCCCCATTGCTCCACAAGCGCCATGCCGTCCACCAGTGCCACTGCCAATTCAGAAATCGTCCCGGCCTGATCTTCGATGATTGCTTGAGTCCGGCCCCACAGCCGATCAGTCATCGCTTTAAGCTGCGCCGTTATGCGCTCGCTCGACGCTGGATCGCTATCCTGGCAGGTGATGTTGCGAAGCAGGTGCTGCAGCTCCCTGATTTTTGCGTAATCCTGTTCTGCCCCCTGCTCGCCTTTGAGGATCGCGGTGGCTTTGGGCTTATCAACGTGTTTTGCGGCTGAAGGTTTTGAAGGGAGTGTCTGCGCCATGGCGCCAGCCAGGAGCACCATCATCCGGGCTTCCAGATACGCCTTCATGGCTTCCATCGACGAAATGGGGCGCACCAGGGTAATGGACGCCCCTCCGTGGTGCCGCAGATCCTTGGTCACCGTCAAGGTCACGCCGCCCGTGGCAAAGCCCAAGGCGCGGGCCACGACGTAGTGGCCCATTTCGTGGTGGGCGATCTGCAATGCACGGTCGCGCACGGCGGTAGGTAACTTTGTTGTCATGCCCTTCACCTCGCACCCTTGACTGCCTCAATCCTAGCCGATTTCCACACCCTCTCTTTCGCCCAACAAAAAGCCGCGCAATGGCGCGGCTTTTTTACCCAAGCTTCAGCCCTTATTTGGGCAAAGCGTAGGCAATCACATAATCCCCACGATCCGGCGACTGACGCGCACCGCCCACGGTCAGCAGGATGTACTGCTTGCCCGTCTTCGGTGAAACGTAAGTCATTGGCCCGGACTGGCTGCCTACCGGCAAGCGCGACTTCCAGATTTCGTTGCCGTTGCCGGTGTCGAAGGCGCGCAGGTAGAAGTCCTGGGTGCCGGCGAAGAACAGAAGACCGGATTGGGTAGCGAGTGATGCGCCGAGGGTCGGCATGCCGATCGGGATCGGCAGGTGCATGCGGATGCCCAGCGGGCCGGTGTCCTGCACGGTGCCGACCGGAACTTGCCACATCAACTTGTGAGTCTTGAGGTCGATGGCCGACATGGTGCCGAACGGTGGTTTTTGGCAAGGAATGCCGACCGCAGACAGGAAGCGCTCGCGCATGGCGCCGAACGGCGTGCCTTCCTGTGGGACAACGCCCATTTCAATGCCGCTGGCTCCGGCTTTGATCTTGTCGCGCGGGATCATGTAGTTGGCTAGGCCCAGGCGCATGTCGTTGACGAACATGTAGTTCGTGTTCGGATCAACCGAAACGCTGCCCCAGTTCATGCCGCCCAGCGAGCCCGGGAATTGCAGCGCGCGATCCATGCCTGGCGGGGTGTAGACGCCTTCGTGGCGCATGCCCTTGAACTGGATGCGGCACATCAACTGGTCAAACGGTGTGGCACCCCACATGTCTGACTCGGTCAGGGTCTTGTTGCCGATTGACGGCATGTCGACGGAGAACGGCTGCGTCGGCGAATAGCGTTCGCCGGGCACATGGCCTTGCGGCACCGGACGCTCTTCAACGCGGGCAATCGGTACGCCGGTTTCACGGTTGAGCAGGAAGATCTCACCCTGTTTGGTGACTTGCGCCAAGGCTGGCTGAGTGCCGCCCTTGTCGTCCGGCACGTCGTACAGCAGCGGTTGCGCCGGCAAGTCGAAGTCCCAGAGATCGTTGTGGGTGGTCTGGAAGTGCCAGCGCACCTGACCGGTTTTCACATCGATGGCGACGACAGACGAGTTCCACTTGTTGTCCATCTCGGTGCGTTGACCGCCGAAGAAGTCCGGGGTGGCGTTGCCGGTTGGCAGGTACACCAGACCGAGCTTGGCATCGTAGGACATCGCCGACCAAACGTTCGGCGTACCGCGGGTGTAGGTCTCGCCGGCAGGTGGACGTTTGGTGGTGTTCGGGTTGCCCGGATCCCAGGCCCAGACCAGTTCACCGCTGCGCACGTCGTAGGCACGCACCACGCCCGGCGGCTCGCCGGTGGAGTAGTTGTCAGCCACGCGGCCACCGACGATCACCACGTCTCCGGCGACCAATGGAGTAGAGGTCTGCTGGTAGTAACCGGGCTTCACCTCACCCATGTCGGTGGTCAGGTCGACGGTGCCCTTGTTACCGAATTCTTCGCAAGGCTCGCCGGTTTCAGCATTGATTGCGATCAGACGTGCATCGCCGGTCGGCAGAAACAGGCGTTTCGCACAGGCGGCCGGCTGACTGTCCGATGACACCGGGGTTTCGGAATAACCCAGGCCACGGCAGCGCTGCCAGTTGGGCGCGGTGCCTTGTGGGTCGAACTTCCAGCGCTGGGCGCCGGTGTCGGCATCCAGGGCAAAGACCTTGCCGTAGGCGGTGCAGGTATAGACCGTGTCACCGATTTGCAGCGGGGTATTCTGGTCTTCAGCGCCAGCGCCGGTGCTTTGCGGGATGTCGCCGGTACGGAAGGTCCAGGCGACCTGCAACTTGTCGATATTGCCTTTGTTGATCTGGTCCAGCGCGGCAAAGCGGTTGCCGGCGGTGGTGTTGCCCCAGTGCGCCCAGTCTTTCTGTTCGGTGCCCGGGGTGACCGGCGTTACCGGAGGGACGGTGTCGTTCTTCACCACGTGGGTCGGGACGAACATGTAGGCCATCGTCGCAACGACGCCAATGCCCAGAATACCGGCCAACCCGTAGGCGCCACGCCCGCCGTTCGCGCCCGAAGCGCGGACCAGGGTTGGATAGATCAACGCCACGACCAGGCCGATGACGGCAAACGTCAGCACGCGCGAGACCAGCGGCCAGTATTCAAGGCCAGCATCCCAGACGGCCCAGATCGCGGTGAGGATCAGCGCCACGCCATACAACCACGCACCCAGCGGCTTGCGACGGGCAATCATCAGCCCGGACACCAGCATCGCCAGGCCCATCAGCAGGAAATACCAGCTACCGCCAAGCGCGATCAGGTACACGCCACCACCGACCAGGCCAAGCCCGATCAGTGCAATCAACACACCCAACCCCGCCAGCAACCACTTGCTGCCAGCGGCAACCCCAGAATTTTTCATGTCGAGATTTTTCCCCATTTGTGACAAGGGGCGGAATAATGTACTACCTGGTTACTTATGGCAATTTGTCGCAGGCAGAAATGTCCTGAACGGTACTAAGGCTAGCCTAAGGAACCGTCGCGAGCGTCGTGCAGAAACTGCCTGTAACATGCTTGCGCATTGATCGACGCCCTGGAGACTCCCTTTGCCTGACACTCGCCCACCCGTTCTCGATGAAATCGACCGCCAGTTGATCGCGGCCCTGCAGATCAACGCCCGTGAGAGCGTCGCCATGCTGGCCCGGCAACTGGGCATTGCCCGCACCACGGTCACATCACGCCTGGCACGATTGGAAAAGGCCAAAGTCATCACCGGTTATGGCGTACGTCTCGGGCAGCGGGTGGTGGATGGCGGGTTGCAGGCGTATGTCGGGATTACCGTGCAGCCACGTTCCGGCAAGGAAGTGTTGCGGCGTCTGAGCGCGATGGCTCAGGTGCAGCAGTTGTGTGCGGTAAGTGGCGAATTTGATTATGTGGCGTGGTTGCGCACTGATTCGCCGGAACAGCTGGATCAGTTGCTGGACCAGATTGGCAGTGTGGATGGTGTGGAGAAAACCACGACGTCGATCATCTTGAGTAGCAAGATTGATCGGGGGCAGCCGGTTTAGTTTTTGCCGATAATTTTTGGTGCCAGAACTGGCCTCTTCGCGGGCAAGCCCGCTCCCACAGTAGTCAGTGTGTATTGATAGCTCGTCATATTGATCAAACTGATAGCAAAATGACGACACTTTGCGTCTTATTAACGTGTTCGTTGCTCTCTAGAATGGCTGGCATCTTTTCCTATACTCAGACGCGCATACCGCGTCGGGTCGCCAGCAAGGTCAGCCATGAACAAGAACAATCGCCATCCTGCAGACGGTAAAAAACCAGTCACTATTTTCGGCCCGGACTTTCCTTTCGCTTTCGACGACTGGATCGAACATCCGGCGGGTCTTGGCAGCATTCCCGAGCACAATCACGGTGCCGAAGTGGCGATCGTCGGCGCCGGGATCGCAGGGCTGGTGGCAGCGTACGAATTGATGAAGCTGGGCCTCAAGCCCGTGGTCTATGAGGCCTCGAAGCTGGGCGGGCGCCTGCGCTCCCAGGCGTTCAATGGCACTGACGGCATCGTCGCCGAGTTGGGCGGCATGCGCTTTCCGGTGTCGTCCACCGCGTTCTATCACTATGTCGACAAGCTGAATCTCGAAACCAAGCCCTTCCCCAACCCACTGACACCGGCCTCAGGCAGCACTGTCATCGATCTGGAAGGCAAGACCCATTACGCACAAAAATTGGCGGATCTTCCTGCACTTTTCCAGGAAGTCGCCGACGCCTGGGCCGATGCCCTGGAAGCGGGCTCGCAGTTCTCTGATATCCAGCAAGCCATCCGCGACCGCGATGTGCCGCGCCTCAAAGAGCTGTGGAACACCCTCGTACCGCTGTGGGACGACCGCACCTTCTACGATTTCGTTGCCACCTCCAAGGCGTTCGCCAAGCTGTCATTCCATCACCGTGAAGTGTTTGGCCAGGTCGGCTTCGGTACCGGTGGCTGGGACTCGGACTTCCCGAACTCGATGTTGGAAATCTTCCGCGTGGTGATGACCAACTGCGACGATCACCAACACCTGGTGGTCGGTGGCGTAGAACAAGTACCGCAGGGCATCTGGCGCCACGTCCCTGAGCGTTGCGTGCACTGGCCGCAAGGCACCAGCCTCAAGTCATTGCACAGCGGTGCACCACGTTCCGGGGTGAAGAAAATCGCCCACGCACCGGGGGGCAGATTTGCGGTCACCGACAACAATGGCGACACCCGCGAATACGCCGCGGTGCTGACCACGTGCCAGAGCTGGCTGCTGACCACCCAGATCGAATGCGACGAAACCCTGTTCTCGCAAAAGATGTGGATGGCCCTGGACCGCACCCGCTACATGCAATCGTCGAAGACCTTCGTGATGGTCGACCGCCCCTTCTGGAAGGACAAGGATCCGGAGACCGGCCGCGACCTGATGAGCATGACCCTCACCGATCGCCTGACCCGCGGCACTTACCTGTTCGATAACGGCGACGACAAGCCAGGGGTGATTTGCCTGTCGTACTCGTGGATGAGCGACGCGCTGAAAATGCTGCCGCATCCTGTGGAAAAACGCGTGAAGCTGGCGCTGGATGCGCTGAAGAAGATCTACCCGAAAGTCGACATCGCTGCGCGCATCATCGGCGACCCGATCACCGTGTCGTGGGAAGCCGACCCGCACTTCCTCGGTGCCTTCAAAGGCGCACTGCCCGGCCACTACCGCTACAACCAGCGCATGTACGCGCACTTCATGCAGGACGACATGCCGGCCGAGCAGCGCGGGATTTTCATCGCCGGTGACGACGTTTCGTGGACGCCGGCCTGGGTCGAAGGCGCGGTGCAGACCTCGCTCAACGCAGTGTGGGGCATCATGAAACACTTCGGCGGTGCAACTCACGCCGAGAATCCGGGTCCAGGAGATGTGTTCAACGAGATCGGACCGATCGCCCTGCCCGAGTAAGAGGAATCCGAAATGCGCGTAGCCCTTTACCAATGTCCACCGTTGCCGCTGGATGTCGCCGGCAACCTGCAACGCCTGCATCAACTGGCGCTGGAGGCGAAAGGCGCCGATTTGCTGGTGCTGCCGGAGATGTTCCTGACCGGCTACAACATCGGCATCGATGCCGTCAGCGTGCTGGCGGAAGTGCACAACGGTGAGTCGGCGCAACAGGTCGCGCGCATTGCCCGAACGGCAGGGATTGCCATTTTGTATGGCTATCCCGAACGCTCCGAGGACGGGCAGATCTACAATGCCGTGCAACTGATCGACGCCAGCGGCGAGCGTGTCTGCAATTACCGCAAAACGCATCTGTTCGGCGATCTCGACCATTCGATGTTCAGCGCCGGCGCCAACGATTTCCCTGTGGTTGAACTCAACGGCTGGAAACTTGGTTTGCTGATCTGCTACGACCTGGAGTTCCCGGAAAACGCACGGCGCCTGGCGCTCCAGGGTGCCGAGCTGATTCTGGTGCCGACGGCGAATATGATTCCCTTTGATTTCGTCGCCGATGTCACGGTCCGTTCCCGCGCTTTCGAAAACCAGTGCTATGTGGCCTACGCCAATTACTGCGGGCACGAAGGCGATATCCATTACTGCGGCCAGAGCAGCATTGCCGCGCCTGATGGCAGCCGTATCGCCCAAGCGGGTCTTGATGAAGCATTGATCGTTGGTGAACTGGATCGTCAGCTGATGATCGACTCGCGTTCCGCCAACCGCTATTTGCTCGACCGTCGCCCCGAGCTTTACGGCAATCTGAACAAGCGCTGACGAATCCGCTAGCATGAGCGCTTCTCTGTTCTGGAAGTGCCCATGCCCGCGTTGAATCACCCTCGCCCCCATACTGAAACCCTGGCCAACGGCTTGCGGGTGACGCTGCGTCATGCCCCGAACTTGAAGCGCTGCGCGGCGGCATTGCGGGTTGCTGCGGGGAGCCACGATGTGCCGCTGGCATGGCCTGGCCTGGCGCATTTTCTTGAGCACTTGCTGTTTCTCGGTACCGAGCGTTTTCCTGCGGGCCAAGGGTTGATGGCGTACGTTCAGAGCCATGGCGGCCAAGTGAATGCGCGGACCAGTGAACGCAACACGGATTACTTTTTCGAATTGTCGCCCCAGGCGTTTGCCGGTGGTCTGGAACGTTTGTCAGATATGCTCGCGCATCCGCGTATGAATCCGGACGATCAGCAGCGGGAACGAGAAGTGCTGCATGCGGAGTTTGTCGCGTGGTCGCAGGATCCAGTGGCGCAACAGCGACTGGCTTTGTTCGAGGGGCTCTCCGAGACTCATCCGCTGCGGGGTTTCCACGCTGGCAATCGCGACAGCCTGCCCCTTGGGCAACCCGAGTTTCAGCACGCTTTGCAACATTTTCATCAGCGCTTCTACCAGACCGGACAGATGACTTTGAGCCTTGCCGGCCCGCAGAGTCTCGATGAATTGCGGGTGATGGCCGAAGCCTTTGGTGCGGTTGTTGCCCAAGGTGAAAAAGTCCCGCAACCCCTTCCCACGCCGCTGCTGACGACGTCAGACAGAAGCTATCAACAGGCTGACGAACGTCGGCTCGATTTACTGTTTGCCCTTGAATCGCTGCCCGACTCTTGCGCCGAAGCACTGGAATTCCTGTGCCATTGGCTCAATGCCGAGAAACCGGGGGGCTTGCTCGCGGATTTACGCGAGAAAGGCGTGGCCGAAAAGCTCAAGGCAGAACCGCTGTATCAATTCGCCGGGCAAGCCTTGCTGCACATCGAATTCACATTGCCCTTCGAAGTATCGGCGAGCGACATACCAAGGCGTCTCATGGATTGGCTGAGCTTCTTCGCCCAGCAAGACTGGAGCCGGTTGCGTGAAGAGTACGCTGCCCTGCTCCAGCGCCAGCAACAAGTCAGCAGTGCGTTGCAACTGGCCCGACGGGACAGCGAGCAGCGCGAAGCCGGGTTATCCGGGCACGGTGTTAAAGCCCTGAAGCAAATCCTCAAACAGATTGGCGCGGTGGATAACTTCAGCGGTTCATGGCAACTGCCCGCACCCAATCCATTCCTGAACACCGAGCCGCCAGCCACCAACGCCGGACTGATTCGCGGCCAGACCAGCGCCCACCGTGGTCTGCGCACTTTCGCCCAAGACCGCTCGCGCAGTCGTCGCGAACGTTCGCCAATGCAATTCAGCCAGGCGTTGCCGGACAACGGCATTGAAGGTGCGATTTATCTACGCTGGCGTCTGCTCTCGGCGCCCGGCAGCCATCTTCAATCGCGGCTCGACAGCGCGCTGCGTCCGCTACGCGAAGATGCACGTCAGGCGGGAGTGGACTTTTCCTTCAACGTTTCGGGAAATGAGTGGCTTCTGAAGATGACCGGCTTGCAGGAGTCGATGCCCATCATCCTGGAGCACGCGCTGAAAGCGCTGACAACGCCTGATGCCGTGGTCGTACAGCCAGAACCTGCAAGCGTTGCGCTGATTCCGATTCGACAATTGCTCAAGGCATTGCCTGACCACTGTCTTGGCCACACCGCTAACTCGGACGACATGCAGCATCTCTGGACGAGTGCACGCTGGGACGGCCTGGCGATTGGCCTGTCCGCCCAGACTCAAGCGGCCATGGGCCTCGCTCTGAGCCGCATTCCCGGAACGCCGGACAATCAGCAGACCCCGCCGCTTTCGATCCCATCACAACGCCTATGGAGCATTGTCGATACCGATTCGAGCGAGCATGCGATCCTGCTGTTCTGTCCGACTTCAACCACTGAACTGGCCGACGAAGCCGCATGGCGTTTGCTGGCACATATCTGCCAGACGTCGTTCTACCAGCGTCTGCGAGTGGAGTTGCAGCTAGGTTATGCCGTGTTCAGCGCGCTGCGGCAGATTCATGGGCAAACCGGGCTGCTATTCGGTGTGCAATCACCGACCGTGGCGCCAGTGGACCTGTTGCAGCACATCGAGCAGTTCCTCGAGAGTTTGCCGCAGCTGATCAATGCCATTGGCGACAGCGCTTTCATCGCCCAGCGTCAGATTCTGGCTGGCCAGTTTTCAAGCACCGCATTGCCCGTCGTCGAGGCAGCCGAGTTGTTGTGGCAAGCCAAACTGGCGGGCCGCTCGTCGGATTATCTCACACAGTTGCCCGAAGCAATTTTGCTGATCGACCGCCCCCTTTTGCTGGCTGCCGCACAGCGATTGAATCAAGCCGAGGGCGGCTGGCGCTGCCTGGCCAACGGCATTGCACCGGGCGCACCTTGGCAAGCGACAAAATGATCATTACCGGGGCTGCAACGAGCTTTCTCAAAGTTTCACGGGCAATCCCTCTGAAATTTTGAGTAACATAGCAGCCTAACTATTTGGAACATCTCTGACTTGAGGTGGACTATACCTATAGATAGCGCTGTCCTTACCCTACCTGAAGGAGTTCAATTTATGGCCTGGACCAAACCGGCTTACACCGACCTGCGTATCGGCTTT
Source organism: Pseudomonas sp. Sample_24 (assembly GCF_004307605.1). NCBI lineage: Bacteria > Pseudomonadati > Pseudomonadota > Gammaproteobacteria > Pseudomonadales > Pseudomonadaceae > Pseudomonas > Pseudomonas sp. Sample_24. The sequence goes on along the minus strand of NZ_RCNW01000091.1, from coordinate 1,703 downwards.
GAAGTCACCATGTACTTCGCAAGCCGCTAATCGCTGCCTTGGCAGTTGAGCAGCACAACGCCTCGGATATCCGAGGCGTTTTATTTTCAGCGTTGAAATGATGGAGCGCCCATGTTTGTCCAGATTCTAGGTTCCGCTGCCGGCGGCGGTTTCCCCCAGTGGAACTGTAACTGCGTGAACTGCGCAGGTTTTCGCGACGGCAGCCTGCGGGCCAAGGCGCGGACGCAATCGTCCATCGCGATCTCCGATGACGGCGTGAACTGGGTGCTGTGCAACACCTCCCCGGACATTCGCGCCCAGCTCCAGAGCTTCGCTCCGATGCAACCGGGCCGTGCCCTGCGCGATACCGGGATCAGCGCCATCATCCTCATGGACAGCCAGATCGACCACACCACCGGCCTGCTCATGCTGCGTGAAGGTTGCCCGCATCAGGTCTGGTGTACGGACATGGTCCATGAAGACCTGAGCAGCGGCTTTCCGCTGTTCACCATGCTCAACCACTGGAATGGCGGGCTGACCTGGAACCGCATTGAACTCGACCAGAGTTTCAGCGTGCCAGCCTGCCCGAACCTGCGTTTCACCCCACTGCCCCTGCGTAGCGCCGCGCCGCCCTACTCCCCGCATCGTTTCGATCCGCATCCGGGCGACAACATTGGCCTGATCGTCGAGGACCTCAACACCGGTGGCAAATTGTTCTATGCACCAGGCCTGGGCAAGGTTGATGCGTCATTGCTGGAGATCATGGCCGGCAGTGATTGCCTGCTGGTGGACGGCACCTTGTGGGACGATGACGAAATGCAGCGCCGGGGCGTCGGCACCCGTACCGGTCGCGAGATGGGGCACCTGGCGCAAAACGGCCCTGGTGGCATGCTCGAAGTGCTTGAGCAACTGCCCAAACAGCGCAAGGTGCTTATCCACATCAACAATACCAATCCGATTCTTGATGAGGATTCGCCGCAGCGTGCAGAGCTGGATCGGCGCCAGGTTGAAGTGGCGTATGACGGCATGAGTATTGTGCTGTAGCTGATGGCCCCATCGCTGGCAAGCCAGCTCCCACTGGGATTGATCATGCACGCGAAATCTGTGGCGCAACACAAAACCTGTGGGAGCTGGCTAGCCAGCGATGGCGCCAGACCAGACACCATAGAACCCACCGGTTGTATTCCGGAGAACCGCAATGACCGACGTCCCGATGTCCCCCACCGAATTCGAAGCGGCCCTGCGCGCCAAAGGCGCCTTCTACCACATCCACCACCCCTACCACGTGGCGATGTATGAAGGTCGCGCTAGCCGTGAGCAGATCCAGGGTTGGGTCGCCAACCGCTTTTACTATCAAGTGAACATCCCGCTCAAGGATGCTGCCATTCTGGCCAACTGCCCGGACCGCGAGATCCGTCGCGAGTGGATTCAGCGCCTGCTCGACCATGATGGCGCACCGGGGGAAGACGGCGGCATTGAAGCCTGGCTGCGTCTGGGTCAAGCCGTCGGCCTGGACCCGGATCAACTGCGTTCGCAAGAGCTGGTGCTCCCCGGCGTGCGTTTCGCGGTGGATGCCTACGTCAACTTCGCCCGTCGCGCCAGCTGGCAGGAAGCCGCCAGCAGCTCGCTGACCGAACTGTTCGCACCACAAATCCACCAGTCGCGCCTCGACAGCTGGCCGCAGCATTACCCATGGATCGACCCGGCCGGCTACGAGTATTTCC
>NZ_RCNW01000380.1:0-2572 GCF_004307605.1 Pseudomonas sp. Sample_24 | reverse complement strand
TGCTGCACCCATTGCTGACCGCCACTCAGGAAGGCAACTACAACAGTACCGAAGGTCTTGGCGCGATTCCGTTTACCGGGATCCTGCTCGCTCACTCCAACGAATCGGAATGGCACACCTTCCGCAACAACAAGAACAACGAAGCCTTCATCGACCGGATCTACATCGTCAAAGTGCCGTACTGCCTGCGGGTCAGCGACGAAGTGAAGATCTACGACAAATTGCTGTTCAACAGCTCGCTGGCCAAAGCCCATTGCGCCCCCGACACCTTGAAGATGCTGGCCCAGTTCACGGTACTTTCGCGCCTGAAGGAGCCGGAAAACTCCAACATCTATTCCAAAATGCGCGTGTATGACGGGGAAAACCTCAAGGATACCGATCCGAAGGCCAAATCGATCCAGGAATACCGCGACAACGCGGGTGTCGATGAAGGCATGAACGGCCTGTCGACCCGTTTCGCGTTCAAGATCCTGTCGAAGGTATTCAACTTCGACCCGCACGAAATCGCCGCCAACCCGGTGCATCTGCTTTACGTGCTGGAACAACAGATCGAGCAGGAACAGTTCCAGGCCGAGACCCGCGAACGCTATCTGCGCTTCCTCAAGGAATATCTGGCGCCGCGTTATATCGAATTCATCGGCAAGGAGATCCAGACCGCTTACCTGGAATCCTACAGCGAGTACGGCCAGAACATCTTCGACCGCTACGTGCTGTACGCCGACTTCTGGATTCAGGACCAGGAATACCGCGATCCGGAAACCGGCGAAATCCTCAACCGCGTGGCTTTGAACGAGGAGCTGGAAAAAATCGAAAAACCGGCCGGTATCAGCAATCCGAAGGACTTCCGCAACGAAATCGTCAACTTTGTACTGCGTGCCCGGGCCAACAACAACGGTAAAAACCCGACCTGGCTCAGCTACGAAAAACTGCGGGTGGTCATCGAGAAGAAAATGTTCTCCAACACCGAGGACTTGCTGCCGGTCATCAGCTTCAACGCCAAGGCCAGCAAAGAGGATCAGCAGAAACACAACGACTTCGTCACACGAATGGTCGAGCGGGGTTACACCGACAAACAGGTACGACTGCTGTCCGAGTGGTATCTGCGGGTGAGAAAATCGCAGTAAGGCAGCTGCAAGCGGCAAGCTACCAGCCTCAAGCACACCGTAGGGGCGCTTGAGGCTGTTGGTGGCTCTGTTTGCTTTGAAAGCTTCGTGCTTGTAGCTTGAAGCTTGTGACTTGTAGCTGCCCGGAGGGCTCCCTATGAGCTATGTGATCGACCGACGTCTCAATGGCAAAAACAAGAGCACGGTGAACCGCCAGCGGTTCCTGCGGCGTTACCGTGATCACATCAAAAAGGCTGTCGAAGAGGCGGTCAGCCGGCGCTCCATTACCGACATGGAGCACGGCGAACAAATCAGTATCCCCGGCCGCGACATCGACGAGCCGGTGCTTCACCATGGTCGCGGTGGCAAGCAGACTGTCGTGCACCCGGGCAACAAGGAATTCACCAGCGGTGAGCACATTGCCCGCCCGCCGGGAGGTGGCGGGGGCAGAGGACCTGGCAAGGCCGGCAACTCCGGCGAAGGGATGGATGAATTCGTCTTCCAGATTACCCAGGAAGAATTCCTCGAATTCATGTTCGAGGACCTGGAACTGCCGAACCTGGTCAAGCGCAACCTGACCGGTACCGACACCTTCAAGACCGTTCGTGCGGGGATCAGTAACGAAGGCAACCCCTCACGGATCAACATCATTCGTACCCTGCGCTCGGCGCATGCCCGGCGGATCGCCCTGTCCGGCAGCAGCCGCGCAAAACTGCGGGAAGCCAAGGAAGAACTCCTGCGATTGAAGCAGGAAGAACCGGACAACTTCGGCGATATTCAGGAACTCGAAGCGGAAATCGAAAAACTCAGCGCGCGCATTCATCGCGTGCCGTTCCTCGACACCTTTGACCTCAAATACAACCTGCTCATCAAACAACCCAATCCCAGTTCCAAGGCTGTGATGTTCTGCCTGATGGACGTTTCCGGCTCGATGACCCAGGCGACCAAAGACATCGCCAAGCGCTTCTTTATCCTGCTGTACCTGTTTCTCAAGCGTAACTACGACAAGATCGACGTCGTGTTCATCCGCCACCACACCAGTGCCCGCGAAGTGGATGAGGAAGAGTTCTTCTACTCCCGCGAAACCGGCGGCACCATCGTCTCCAGCGCCTTGAAACTGATGCAGGAGATCATGGCCGAGCGCTATCCGAGCAACGAATGGAACATCTACGCCGCCCAGGCTTCCGACGGTGACAACTGGAACGACGACTCGCCAATCTGCCGCGACATTCTGATCAACCAGATCATGCCGTTCGTGCAGTACTACACTTACGTTGAGATAACCCCACGCGAACACCAGGCCCTGTGGTTCGAATACGAGCGCATCGCCGAAGCCTTTTCCGACACTTTTGCCCAGCAACAACTGGTCTCGGCCGGGGATATCTATCCGGTCTTTCGTGAACTCTTCCAGCGCAGGTTAGTGACATGACCGCCAAAGAGCAGAAGCGCCAACCCATTTCCACCGGCTC
>NZ_RCNW01000038.1:0-2582 GCF_004307605.1 Pseudomonas sp. Sample_24 | reverse complement strand
ACGGGATTGTGACTCCCGTTGTCGTGGGTTCGATCCCCATCGTCCACCCCATATTCCGAAAGGCGCCAGATTAATAGTCTGGCGCCTTTTTTGTTTCAGAAGATCGAGTTTTCAGCGGCTGCAGGTACTGGGTCGCAGGGCAGGGCGTTTCGTCGTATTTATGTTACTCGATGATGCCGTGCTGCCCACCGGCCTTGCTCGCCGGGTTGGCTGTCGGGGAGATGCCTGGTACCGCTTCTATATAAGGAAGGGTTGGTGCAGAGCCCTGGCGTGATTGGTTGTATTTGCCACCGGAGCGAAGTGCATCCGTGCCTTCGCACCTATAAATTGCCTGCTGTTTTTTTACCCGTTTTCAGTGGGGTGACTTCTTGAGTTTGACCCACTAGAATGCATGCCCTTGATTCTGGGGTCGGAAACGGCCGGCTAACGTCTGTGCAACGAGGAATATCCATGCAAGTTTCTGTTGAAAATACTTCTGCTCTTGAGCGCCGCATGAGCATCACCGTGCCGGCTGAGCGCATCGAGACTCAGGTCAACAAGCGTCTGCAGCAGACTGCCCAAAAGGCCAAGATTGCTGGCTTCCGTCCAGGCAAAGTGCCAATGAGCGAAATCAAGCGTCGTTTTGGCGCCGAAGCTCGCCAGGAAGCTGTAGGCGACGTCATCCAGTCTTCCTTCTACGAGGCTGTTGTCGAGCAAAAGCTGAACCCGGCGGGTTCGCCTTCGATCGAGCCGAAATCCCTGGAAGCGGGCAAGGACCTGGAATACGTCGCAGTTTTCGAAGTGTTCCCTGAGTTCACCGTTGCCGGTTTCGAAGGTATCACCGTAGAGCGCCTGAGCGCTGACGTGGCTGATGCCGATCTGGACAAGATGCTGGACATCCTGCGCAAGCAGAACACCCGTTTCGAAGTGGCCGATCGTGCTGCCCAGAACGAAGACCAGCTGAACATCGATTTCGTTGGCAAGGTCGACGGTGAAGTGTTCGCTGGCGGTTCCGCCAAAGGTACTCAGCTGGTTCTGGGTTCCGGCCGCATGATCCCTGGCTTCGAAGACGGCCTGGTTGGCGCTAAAGCTGGCGAAGAGCGTGTTCTGAACCTGACCTTCCCTGAGGATTACCAGAACCTCGACCTGGCTGGCAAAGCCGCTGAGTTCACCGTGACCGTGAACACTGTTTCCGAGCCAAAACTGCCAGAGCTGACCGAAGAGTTCTTCGCTCAATTCGGCATCAAGGAAACCGGTCTGGAAGGCTTCCGCGCCGAAGTTCGCAAGAACATGGAGCGTGAGCTGCGTCAGGCGATCAAATCCAAGGTCAAGAATCAGGTAATGGATGGTCTGCTGGCCACCAACCCGATCGAAGTGCCGAAGGCTCTGCTGTCCAACGAAGTTGACCGTCTGCGCGTGCAGGCTGTTCAGCAGTTCGGCGGCAACATCAAGCCTGACCAACTGCCTGCCGAGCTGTTCGAAGAACAAGCCAAGCGCCGTGTGGTGCTGGGTCTGATCGTGGCTGAAGTGGTCAAGCAATTCGACCTCAAGCCTGACGAAGCTCGCGTTCGCGAAATGATTCAGGAAATGGCTTCGGCCTACCAAGAGCCTGAGCAGGTTGTGTCCTGGTACTACAAGAACGACCAGCAACTGAACGAAGTCCGTTCGGTTGTGCTGGAAGAACAAGTTGTGGATACTGTTCTGCAGAAAGCTAGCGTGACCGACAAATCGGTCTCTTACGAAGAAGCGGTCAAGCCGGTAGAAGCTCCACAAGCCGACTGATTGTTTTTGCGCTAAGAAGCACACACCATAAGCCAGCTCTCGAGCTGGCTTATGCGTATTCAAGACATAACTATTTGGGAGTGACTGCAGAGCATGTTCCGTAATTCGTATATTCAGCAGAACTCTGATATCCAGGCCGCAGGCGGCCTGGTCCCGATGGTTGTCGAGCAGTCCGCTCGTGGCGAACGCGCCTACGACATCTACTCGCGCCTCCTCAAGGAGCGAGTGATCTTTCTGGTTGGCCCGGTAGAGGACTACATGGCCAACCTGATCTGTGCGCAACTGCTGTTCCTTGAAGCGGAAAACCCGGACAAGGACATCCATCTCTATATCAACTCCCCGGGCGGTTCGGTGACGGCTGGCATGTCGATCTACGACACCATGCAGTTCATCAAACCCAACGTATCGACCACCTGTATCGGTCAAGCGTGCAGCATGGGCGCGTTCCTGCTGACGGCCGGTGCACCAGGCAAGCGTTACTGCCTGCCGAACTCGCGTGTGATGATTCACCAGCCACTGGGCGGTTTCCAGGGCCAGGCTTCGGATATCGAAATCCATGCCAAGGAAATCCTCTTCATCCGCGAGCGTCTGAACACGCTGATGGCCAAGCATAGCGGTCGCACTCTGGAAGAAATCGAGCGCGATACCAACCGCGACAACTTCATGAGTGCAGAAGCTGCGAAGGAATACGGTTTGATCGATGAAGTGATCAACCAGCGCCCAGCTTAAAAATAAGCAGCTCAAAATAGGCTTGGTCGGCGCGTCTGATCAGCGGCGGGCTTGAAAAAGCCCGCAATAGCCTTCATCTTGTGTTGCAAGCC
>NZ_RCNW01000058.1:0-20417 GCF_004307605.1 Pseudomonas sp. Sample_24 | reverse complement strand
AGGTCACGGTGAATTCGTTGAACGAGACGATGAACGCCAGCAGCATGCCCGCCAGGATCCCCGACTTCATCAACGGCACCACCACGTCGACAATCGCCCGCAGCGGTGAGGCGCCGAGCATCTGTGCGGCCTCCTCGACTTCGCTGCCGATGGAAAGCATGGCCGCCGTGCAGTTCTTCACCACGAACGGCAACGCCAGGATGACGTGGGCAATCACCAATCGCGAGGTGGTCATGTGGAACGGCAGGCTGTCGAACACCAGCAACAATGCCAGCCCCAACACCACCATCGGGAACACCAGTGGCAACGACATCAGTTGCAGTGCCACGGCCTTGCCGCGGAACTCGCAACGGGTCAACGCGTACGCTGCCGGCACCGCGATGATCGTGGCGAAGACCATGGTCAGGCACGACACCATGAGGCTGGTGGTCATGGCCTGGCCAAGGCTCAACACGTCGCTGGAATCCGGCGAGACGAAGGTGTGCCAGGCGGCCTTGTACCACTGCAGGCTGTAGCTGCTCGGCGGGAAATCAAGGTTCGATGCGCCACTGAAGGACATGACGATCATGGTCAGGATCGGCAGCACCGCCAGCAGCAGAATGAAGCCGGAAAGGATGCCGGCGAACTTGCCGGTCTCGCCGGGCAACAGCCCATAGCGCTTCTTGGTCAAGGTACTCATTGCGAAGCCTCCAGCATGCGTCGACGACGGCCGGTTATGTATTCGGACAAGGTCATGATCGCCAGTGTCGTGACGATCAGCACCACACCGGCAGCGGATGCGGCAGGCCAGTTCATCAGCGGGGCGATCTGGTCATGCACCATCACCGCCAGCATCGGCACTCGACGGCCACCGAGCAGCAGCGGCACCACGAAACTGCTGGCGTTGTAGGCGAACACCAACGTTGCACCGGTAATGATCCCCGGCAGGCTCATTGGCAATACCACTTGGCGGAACACCTGGAAGCGACTGGCGCCGAGGGTCGCGGCGGCTTCTTCGTAGCTGCGGGCGACACCGCGCATGGCGCTGGCGATCGGCAACACGGCCAATGGAAACGCAGTTTGCACCAGGCCCATCAATACGCCGTTCTGGTTGTACAGCAGCATGATGGGACGCTTGATCAGGCCCAGCCCCATCAGTGCCTGGTTGAGCATGCCGCCCGGGCCGAGAATCACCAGCCAGCCGTAGCTTTGCAGCAACAGGTTGACCAACAACGGCAACAGCACCGCCGCCAGGAAGATCCGACGCACGAACGGTGAGGTCAGTCGCGACATGGTGTAGGCCACCGGAATCGCCAGGATCACGGCGATCACCGCGCTGATCAACGCCAGGCGCAGGGTCAGCATCAGGGATTTGAGGTAGTAGGGTTCCAGCAATTGGGCGTAACTGGCCAGGCTGAACCCGGACCATTCCGCGCCCTTGGTGCCCACGCTCATGCGCAGTACCAACAGGCTCGCGGCAATCAGCACGCCGAGAAACAGCATCGACGGTGTCAGGAAAAACCAGGCACGCGCGGTCGGCGAAACACCGCGATTGGCGCGCGTGGGCACGGCACTCACCGGGTGGGTCAGAGGTTGGTGTTCCATAGCAAAGGGTCTCGTCAATGGAAAGCAGCAAGACTGAGATCGAGCAAGAACCTGTGGCGAGGGAGCTTGCTCCCGCTGGGTCGCTTAGCGACCCCAATCACCCACCGCGTTGGTTCTGATAGAACGCGGAGCCTGGTTATGCGGCTGCTGCGCAGCCGAGCGGGAGCAAGCTCCCTCGCCACAAAAAATCCTTGAACCTCAGAAATCAGGAAGAAAAGATTTCCGTGTAACGACGAATCCATTGGTCATGCACAGTCGCCAGGAAAGCGTTGTCGTGCATGATCGCCTTCTCGGCAATCTGCTCCGGCGTGAGGATGTACGGGCTCTTGCGCGCTTCGGCCGAGATGATCGCCTTGGCGTTGACCGGACCGTTGTAGATGTCTTCCGCCATCTTGCCCTGCACCAGCGGGTCCAGAGAATGGTTGATGAAGGCATACGCCATGTCGGTGTCGCCCGGACGATTCTTCGGCATCACCGACAGCATCAGGTCGGTGTAGAAACCTTCCTTCATGCCGAACGTGGCGCCCAGGCCGTAGTTCGGATCGCGGATCTGTTTCGGGAAGAACGCCGGCGCGTACAGGCCACCCATGTCCAGGGAACCGGTGCGGAACAGTTCGGCGATCTGGTTCGGGTTTTCACCCAGGGTTACCACGCGATCTTTCAGTTCGGCGAGTTTCTTGAAGCCAGGCTCGATGTTGTGCTCGTCACCGCCGGCCAGTTTGGCAGCGATGATGATCAGGTCCATGGCCTCGGTCCAGTTCGGTGGCGGCAGGAAGATGTTCGGTGCCGCGTCGGCGTCCCACAGGGAGGCGTAGCTGGTCGGCGCTTCTTTCTGGGTGCGCGTGCTGTAGACCAGACTGTTGCACCAGAGCAGGTAACCGATGCCGTGACCATTGGCGCCGGTGCGGTATTTTTCCGGCACATCGACGATGTTGGGGATGCGGTTGAGGTCGGGCTTTTCCAACAGGTTGGCGGCGGCCAGACCTTCGGCGCCGACGCCGGCCAGGGTGATGATGTCGTACTGCGGGCGATCACCGCCGGCCTTGAGTTTGGCGACCATTTCCGAAGTACTGCCGGTGCGGTCGGCGATGACCTTGCAGCCGTACTTGTCTTCGAATGTCGCAGCGATATTGCGCAATGCAGCCAGGCCGGTGTCATCGGACCAGGTCAGCAGGCGCAGGGTCTTGCCGGTGAAGCGGGTATCGCTGGCATTGGCCTTGACGAACGGCAAGCTCATGGCGGCCGCTGCAACCGAGGCTACGCCCACGGTCTTGATGAATTGACGTCTGTTCAGATCATGCTCGCCCATTACGGACTCCCTTTGTTTTTGTAGGTATAAGGCAGGTCGAAACTGTTGCATCCGCGCGACTGGATCAGCGTTTACCCCTCGTATTTTCGGGGGCTTTACCGGGCCAGCGAGTTCATCCTGAAGTCGTGTAAAACAGCTGACTATCGATAAAAACTCATCGAAGCCATGACGCCGACGCATGCCTCCTTGCGAGGCATGCGCTCACCTTTTTCGTGCCTTCAGACGGCGCGAATCACGTGTTTGATTTCCTGGAAAGCCTGCAAGCCCCATGGCCCCAATTCGCGGCCGATGCTGCTCTGCTTGTAGCCGCCCCAAGCGGTCTGCGGGAAGATCACCTGAGGCGCGTTGATCCACACCAGCCCCGCCTGCAAAGCGTTGGCGACACGGTCAGCGGTTTCAGCGTTACGCGTGACCACACTGGCCACCAGGCCGAACTGGCTGTCATTGGCCAGGGCAATCGCTTCGGCTTCGGAGGTGAAACGGCGCACGCAGATCACTGGGCCGAAAATCTCTTCGCACCACAGCGCACTGTCCAGGGGCACATCGGTGAAAACCGTCGGCTGCAAAAAATATCCGCGCGGCAGATCCGCCGGACGATTACCGCCGCACACCAGCCTCGCACCGGCACTCAAACCGCGATCGATATGACCAAGCACGCGTTGGTATTGCGCCTGATTGACCAGCGCGCCCATCTCCACGTTCGGGTCGAACGGGTCCGCCACGCGAATCGCTTCGGCACGAGCCTTGATCCGCGTCAGGAACGCTTCAGCCAGTTCCTCGGCGACCAGTACACGGCTGGTGGCGGAGCACATCTGCCCGGCGTTGAAGAAACCGCCGCCGCACGCCACTTCCACCGCCAGGTCGAGATCGGCATCGGCCAGTACCAGCAATGAAGATTTGCCGCCCAGTTCCAGGCTCACGCCCTTCACGGTTTCTGCGGCGCGCTGCATGACCTGCACGCCTACCGCGTTGCTGCCAGTGAAGGAGATTTTGGCGATGCGCGGGTCTGCCGAGAGGGGGGCGCCCACGGCCAGGCCGGTACCGCAAACCAGGTTGAACACACCGGCAGGCACGCCGGCTTCAGCGATGATCGCGGCCAGTTCAAGTTCCGGTAGCGGCGTCACTTCCGAAGGCTTGAGCACCACGCAGCAACCCGCGGCCAACGCCGGGGCCAGCTTCCATGCGGTGGTGACCATCGGGAAATTCCACGGCACGATCAGGCCGACCACACCGCAGGGTTCACGGCGCAGGCGCGCGCTGAAATCATCGGTCGGCAATTCGACGACGCTGTCCTGTTTTGCATCCAGGCCTTCGGCGAGACCGGCGTAATACTCGAAGGTGGCGATCACGTCATCGACGTCGATGGCCGCCTCGAACAGCGGTTTACCGTTGTTGCTCGACTGCAAATGCATCAGTTGTTCGCGCCCGGCTTGCACGCCCGCGGCGATTTTGCGCAGGATCGCGCCGCGCTCGGCGCCAGTGGTTTTCGACCAGTCGATGAAGGCCTTGGTCGCCGCGCTGACGGCTTGCTCGACGGCACTTGCGTCGCCACCATTGACGGTGGTCAGCAGCGCTTCGGTTGCCGGGTTGATCACGCGCAGGTGTTCGTTGCCCGCCGACCATTGGCCGTCGATGTACAGGCCATCGAGTGTGGTTGGGAAGTTCATTTCGACACCGCCTGCATCCACTGGGTCTGATCGATTTCAATCAGAGTCGGGCCTTGGCGATCGGTGGCGGCACGCAGCGCGCTACGTAATGGCTCGACACCGCTGACGGCCTCGGCAGCGCAACCCAGGGCCTTGGCCACGCCGATGAAGTCCGGGGTATAGATGTCGACACCCACCGGTTCGATGGCACGGTTGACCATGTATTTCTTGATCTCTTCGTAGCCCTGGTTATTCCACAGCAGCACGATCACTGGTGTGCGCGCTTCCACGGCGCTGGCCAGTTCCGGCAGGGTGAATTGCAGGCCACCGTCGCCGATCAGGCACACAACCGGCGGGCGGGCGCCGCTTTCAACGCTGCCACCGAGCCAGGCGCCAATCGCCGCCGGCAAGGCGTAACCGAGGGTGCCGTAGCCGGTGGACGAGTTGAACCAGCGACGCGGGCGTTCCGGGTTGAAGGTCAGGTTGCCGGTGTACACCGGCTGAGTGGAATCGCCAACGAACACGGCGTTGGGCAACTCCTGCAAAACGGTCTCGAGGAAACGCGTCTGGGCCAGGGTCGGTGCATCCCAGCTCGCGGCCAGCTCTTCACGCAAACGGGCGGCGCGAACCTGGCCCCAATCGTTACGGCGCTCGGCCAGGGATTTGTGCGACAACGCGCTCAACAACGCTTGTGCGGCGTTGCGCGAGTCGGACACCAGCGCAACGTGCGGCGGGTAATTGCGCACGGTCTGGTCCGGGTCGATATCGATACGCAGCAGCTTGCCGGGAATCTCGAAACCGCCAGCGAAGGTCACGTCATAGTCGGTTTCCGCCAGTTCGGTGCCGATGGCCAATACCACGTCGGCCTCGGCGACCAGCGCGCGCGTGGCGACCAGGCTCTGGGTCGAGCCGATCAGCAACGGATGCGCGGACTCAAGCATGCCTTTGGCGTTGATGGTCAGTGCCACCGGAGCGTCGAGCAACTCGGCCAGTTCAGTCAGCTCGGCAGCGGCATCGATGGCCCCGCCACCGGCGAGGATCAGCGGACGCTTGGCGCCGGCCAGCAAGTCAGTCATGCGCGAAACGGCCGAAGGCGAAGCGCCGGCGCGGTCGATAGTGACCGGCAGGCTGCTGAGCAAGTCGTCGGCGTCTTCAACCAGGACGTCCAGCGGAATTTCAATGTGCACCGGGCGCGGACGGCCGGCCTGGAACAGCGAAAAAGCGCGGGCCAGTACGCCCGGCAACTCGGCCGCCGACATCAGGGTGTGGGAGAACGCCGCTACACCGGCACACAATGCGCCCTGGTTCGGCAGTTCGTGCAGCTTGCCGCGACCGCCACCCAGTTGGCTGCGCGATTGCACGCTGGAGATCACCAGCATCGGAATCGAGTCGGCGTAAGCCTGGCCCATGGCGGTGGTGATGTTGGTCATGCCTGGGCCGGTGATGATGAAGCACACACCCGGTTTGCCGCTGGTGCGGGCGTAGCCGTCGGCCATGAAACCGGCGCCCTGCTCATGACGTGGTGTGACGTGGTTGATGCTCGAACGGGCCAGCCCGCGATACAGCTCCACGGTGTGAACGCCCGGAATGCCGAACACCTGCTCGACACCATAATTCTCGAGTAACTTGACCAACACTTCGCCGCACGTCGCCATGTGAATTGCCCTTCTTGTTCGATTTGAGACGCCGGGCCTGCGCTGTGTTTATGATGGATTCGCAGGTCCAGGGATGGCCTCATTGGAACGGGCGACACATAGCCGCAACAATGGATAAAAAATCATACTAGCCATGTCCTCACGTCATACCTTGGATCTCAATGAAACGACTGCCTCCCCTGCCGGCGCTGCATACTTTTCTGATTACCGCGCAGTGCTGCAACTTCACCCGGACTGCCGAACAGCTGCACATCACCCAAGGAGCGGTAAGCCGACAGATCGCCGGGCTGGAAGATTTTCTCGGTTATGAATTGTTTATCCGCCAGGCGCGAGGCCTGAGCCTGACAGCCGAAGGAAGGGAGTGGCTGCCACGGGTGCAGCAGATTTTCGGATTGATCGACGAGGCCGTTGAGCAGATCGGCGAGAAGCGTGAAACCCTGCAACTCAAGGCGCCGACGTGCGTCATGCGCTGGTTGTTGCCGCGCCTGCTGCAATGGCAAAAGGAACGCCCGGATGTCCCCGTGGAGCTGACCACCACGATCAAGCACGGTGTGGACTTTCACCGCGAGCAATTCGATGCGGCGGTCATGTACGGCACACCACCAGACACTGCTCTGATGTCGCAGAAACTGTTCGACGAGCAACTGACACCGGTCTGTTCCAAGCCCATGCTCGAAGGGCCGATACCGCTGCAGACTCCGGCCGATTTGCAACAGCATCTGCTGCTACACCCCACACGCGATGAGCGGGACTGGAAGGCCTGGTTGAAAGCAGCGGATGTGAAACTGAGCAATGTCGGCAAGGGCCAGCACTTCGAAACCCTTGATCTGGCGATGTCGATGGCATCCCAGGGAACGGGGGTGGCGATTGGCGATTGGTCGTTGATCGGCGACGACCTGGATGCCGGACGACTGGTCATGCCATTCGAATTGAAGGTGACGACGGGACTGGCGTATTACCTGGTATTCCCGGAAAAACCAGAACCTTCACCGAAGTTGCGGGAATTGATGGGCTGGTTGGTGGAGCAGGCGCAGTCGCGATAGAACCCGAAATCCATCACTGCCCCTGTAGGAGCGAACCGGCTCCCACAGGGTTCAGGGATTCTCACAAGGTCACAGGGGTTCATCAGTGTTCTGAATATCGGATCAAATGCACAGCCTGTCTGGCTGGCAACTCATCCGCGCTGACCTATGCTCTAGGTAATACCGCAGGGTATTCGTTCAGAGGTCAACGCCATGAACATCAAAACAAGAAGGTACCTGGCCATTTTCATCACCTGCGCGGTCACGCTCGGGTTGTATGGCGCAGCAGCCTGGCGCGTGGAGCAGTTGCGCAATCTGCCCCGTGAGTACGCCAGCTGCAATTTCGAGCGTTGCATTCCCCACAACGCGACCCTCAACGCCCTTCGATAGCCAAGGCGTCAGGCCTCGTTGTCCTGATCGGCCTTCAAGCGGTCGCGGAAGGCCTTTGGCGAGATTCCCACCCGACGCCGGAACAGGCGCGTGAAGTTGGTCGGATCTGAAAATCCCAACACGTCGGACATTTCATAGATGGTCATGCTGGTGTAGGTCAGCAAGCGCTTGGCCTCCAGCAATTGCCGCTCATGCATGATCTGCAATGCCGGCTGCCCGGCCAGCTCACGGCACGTGCCGTTGAGATGGGAAACGGAAATCCCCAGGCGATGGGCCAGGTCCTCGACCTTGACGTGCTGGCGATAGGTCTCTTCCACCAGTTGGATGTAACCGTTGAGGTACTCGCGGGCACGCTGCGGCCGTTGGCTGGCTGAATGACGCTGGATCACCTGGCGGCTGACCCACACCATGATCACACTGACCAGCGAATGCATCAGCATTTCCCGCGCCGGTTGATGGCTGGTGTACTCATTCTGCAACGCACTGAACAGACTGTTGAGGTACTCACCGTCCTGCCCCGCAGGATAGCTTTCCGCTTGGGCCAAGGCGTTCACCGAATGCCCCAGTTGCTGCTGCAAATGGGCGATCAACGGCGCGGCAAGCGTGACCACAAAGCCTTCGACATCCTCGGAAAAACGGAAGCCGTGCACCGACAGTGGTGGCAGGATCTGGATAGCCGGTTCGCTCAGTTGAGTACGTTTACCTTCGATTTCAAGCTCTGCCTGACCTTTGAATACGAAGAGCAACTGGCATAAATCGGCATGGCGATGCGGTTTGATTTCCCATTGATGTTCGCGGCTGCGTTTGGAAATGGTCTCACAGTGCAGCAAGTCGGGGGTCGGCCAATCCAGGCTTTCACCGTAGAGCTTGAACACTGGAATCGAAGGCAGGTCAGGCTTGTTCATCACTTCAATCCAGGCCTCGGAATAGATGACGGGCGATAATCGCACCGATTGGCAAAATGAACAGGTATCAGCTCAGTTTTCACCTTCAATTGACAGACCCGCGAGAGAAAAATGCAAGCACTCGATCCATAAAATCATTCAGCGGCTCTGGCCGCGTGAAGCTTGCGAGTCATAAAAACAATGAAAACGCTGAAAACTCAAGTTGCCATTATTGGTGCTGGCCCTTCCGGTCTGCTACTCGGCCAGTTGCTGCACAACGCCGGAATCGACACCCTTATCCTCGAACGTCAGACCCCGGACTATGTCCTCGGTCGCATCCGTGCCGGAGTCCTCGAACAAGGCATGGTAGAGCTGTTGCGCCAGGCCGGTGTGAGCAAGCGCATGGACGCCGAGGGGTTGGTCCATGGCGGCTTCGAACTGGCCCTCGATGGGCGTCAGGTGCACATTGACCTGCAGGCCCTCACCGGTGGTAAAACCGTAATGATCTACGGCCAGACCGAGGTTACACGTGACCTGATGGCCGCTCGTCAGGTCGCGGGGGCGCAGACAATTTATGAAGCGAGCAATGTCGTTCCCCACGGCATGAAAACCGATGAGCCCTTCATCACTTTTGAAAAGAATGGCGAAACCTATCGCCTCGATTGCGCGTATATCGCCGGCTGCGATGGCTTCCATGGTGTCGCCCGTCAATCGATTCCCAGCGATAGCCTGAAAGTCTTCGAGCGGGTCTATCCGTTCGGTTGGCTGGGAATACTGGCCGACACCCCGCCAGTACACGAAGAACTGGTCTACGCCCGCCACGAACGTGGTTTTGCCCTGTGCAGCATGCGTTCGGCCACGCGCACTCGTTATTACCTGCAAGTCCCGGCCGATGAACAGGTCGAGAACTGGTCCGATCAACGCTTCTGGGACGAACTCAAAACCCGCCTGCCGCAGACCTTGGCGCAGAAGCTGGTGACCGGTCCGTCCATCGAAAAAAGCATCGCGCCGCTGCGCAGCTTCGTGGTCGAACCCATGCAGTACGGCCGGATGTTTTTGGTCGGCGATGCCGCGCACATCGTCCCCCCCACCGGTGCCAAAGGTTTGAATCTGGCGGCCAGTGACGTCAGTACGTTGTTCAATATCCTGCTCAAGGTTTATCGCGAAGATCGCCTCGACTTGCTCGAGAAATACTCGCAAATCTGCCTGCGTCGGGTGTGGAAAGCCGAGCGGTTTTCCTGGTGGATGACCTCTATGCTGCACCGTTTCGACGATCACGATGCATTCAGCCAGCGCATCGCCGAGTCGGAGCTGGATTACTTCGTCGATTCCGAGGCCGGGCGAAAAACCATTGCAGAAAACTATGTCGGGCTTCCCTACGAGGCTATCGAATAGGCTGCTATCGATTTAAACTGGCGAGCACTCACCCGCTCGCCATGCCTCTGCGGGTCAATCACTGCCCGCAGGTTTTCCCGTGACCCATCTCAACCAGCCTGAAATGCCCAAACCGGCGATCCGCAGTGTGCTGATCGCCCTGATGCTGGCAATTTTTCTGGGGGCGCTGGACCAGACCATCGTCGCGGTATCGATGCCGGCCATTTCCGCGCAATTCAAGGATGTCAGCCTGCTGGCGTGGGTGATTTCCGGCTATATGGTGGCGATGACCGTGGCGGTGCCGATCTACGGCAAACTCGGGGATCTGTACGGGCGGCGCAAGTTGATGCTGTTCGGCATGGGCCTGTTCACCCTGGCATCATTGTTTTGCGGCATGGCCCAGAGCATGGAGCAACTGGTGTTGGCGCGGATTTTCCAGGGCATCGGCGCCGGCGGAATGATCTCGGTGAGCCAGGCAATCATCGGCGACATCGTGCCACCGCGCGAACGCGGTCGCTATCAGGGTTACTTCAGCAGCATGTATGCGGTGGCCAGCGTCGCCGGCCCCGTGCTCGGCGGCTACATGACGGAGTATTTGTCCTGGCGCTGGGTGTTCCTGATCAACCTGCCATTGGGCCTCGGTGCGTGGCTGGTGGCCAATCGCACACTGGTCGGCCTGCCGATTCCGCAACGCAAACCCATCATCGATTACCTCGGCACTGTGCTGATGATCATTGGCCTGACGGCGTTATTACTGGGCATCACCCAGGTCGGCCAGGGCCATTCATGGCGTAGCGCCGAGGTGTTGGGGTTACTGGCTTGCTCAGTGCTGGTGCTGGGGTTGTTTGTGATGCATGAACGACGGGCACGGGAGCCGCTATTGCCCATGCATTTGTTCGCCAACCGCAATGCGGTTCTGTGTTGGTGCACGATTTTCTTCACCAGTTTCCAGGCGATCTCGTTGATCGTGCTGATGCCGCTGCGTTTCCAGAGCGTCACCGGTGCCGGCGCAGACAGCGCCGCGCTGCACCTGCTGCCGCTGGCGATGGGCTTGCCGATTGGTGCCTATTTCGCCGGTCGCAGGACCTCAATCACGGGCCGCTATAAACCCATGATCCTCGCTGGCGCCGTGCTGATGCCGATTTCGATTCTGGGCATGGCCTTCAGTCCGCCTCAAGCGTTCGTGCTGAGCAGCCTGTGCATGCTGTTCAGCGGGATCGCCTCGGGCATGCAGTTTCCGACTTCGCTGGTGGGCACCCAAAACTCGGTGGAACAACGGGACATCGGCGTAGCGACCAGCACCACCAACCTGTTTCGCTCGCTTGGGGGCGCGGTGGGCGTGGCCATGATGTCGGCACTGCTGCTGGCGCTGCTGCAGAATTCAAGCTTCGCGCACCTGGCCGGGTCGGCGCTGATTGCCGAAGGGCATTCCGGCAACGTACTGCTGGACGGTCTGAACGCGGCGCCGGGGGATGCGCAGGACGCATTGCGTGCCGAACTGCTGTTGACCTTCCGCCAATTGCTGATGGTCAGCGCTGCCGTGTCGCTGCTGGGGTTGGCAGCGGCAATAGCCATGCCGAACAAGTTGTTGCGGGGCAGGGAAGACAAGGTTCGTTAAATGCCTGTAGGAGCGAGCCTGCTCGCGAAAAAAGCCAAGAACGCCGCAGGGCATCCGGGTTCGCGCGATATCGTTCACCACCTTCACGAGCAAGCTCGCTCCTACATACACATCATGGGCTGTAATACCCGACAGCCACCAGAAAATGTCCGACCTTCTTCAGGTAGGCGTGCTTGTCCTCGATCTTGCCAGTCACCGGGTTTTTCCAGCGATATTCGTATTCGCCATAATCCTGCTTGGCCATGAGCGCCAGGATCGGTTCTCCCACGGGTTTGCCTTCAGGGTCCTTGATTTTGCTGAAATCGGTGTTGATCAAGCGCAGGTTAGTGCCGTGGGCGACATATCGCTGAGTGTCCAGATCGACGACGAACACATACAGGTCATCCTGCAGGTATCCGCCCTTGAGGGAATTGATCGCCGTCAGTGTGCCCTTCTCGTCCTTGGCCAGGTCGGTTGCCGCTGTGTTCAGCAAGGCCATGGCCTGTTCCGCTGACGCCCGTGGCAGGTAGTAACCCACCGCGAGAATCCGCTGGCCGACTCGCTGGTAATACACATGTTTGCGCTCGACCTTGCCGTCGGCCCAGTTCTGCCAACGATATTCCGCCTGTTGAATACCATTGCCTTCCGGCACCTTGAGGGCTTCCTTGAAGGCTGTCTGCAACTCCGGCCCGAGCGTTTCCGAGACGTCCCGGCCAATCAGGGCCGAAGACGGACCGCCGCTGGCGAGCATCACGCCTTTGGTGTCCAGGACGAACACATAACGGTCTTTATCGACGAACTCACCTTGACGGCTGAACGCCGCAAAGGCCTTGTCACCGTTCTCGTGGTAATAGGCCAAGGCTTTTTCCAGCAAGGCGATGGCGGCCTTGCTGTCGTCCTTTTCTGTTCCGGCCGCTTGCGCCTGAGCCAAGCCCAGCACAAGCATGAAGCACAGCACGGCGAACCTTTGCACAAACCCCATTGCGCATCCCTCGTTCCTGTTGATGTTTCAAGAGCGTAGACGGCAATCGGGCATGTATGGATATTCAGCGGATCGCAGTGTGTAAGGAAATCATTCCCGGTCCGCCCGGGAATGATTCAAGGCTTACTGTCGGGCGCGCAATTGCTGTTGCAGGTTCTGGATCTGCGCTTGCAGTGTGTTGATGTTGCGGGTGACCTGGGTGCGGAAAGCATCGAATTCCGCTGTGTTGGTCGAGCCTTGCGCCGGACGATTGTCCTGCTGACTCTTGAGCACGATGATGTCCTGTTCCAGGCTGTCGATGGCGGCGTTCGGGTTGCCTTGCTTTTTCAATGCAGTGATATCGGCGCCGATACTTTTCAGCTGGGCTTCGAATTGCCCCGTGTCAGCCGTGGCGCTCTTCAGCGCGGCCACGTCGCCGATCAAGACTTTGACCTGGGCTTGCAATTGCGTGTTGACGGTTTGGTGCTCAGCGCTTTGGGTGGTGATCTGCGCCAGACGCTTGTCCAGATCGCTGGTTTGCGCGGTCATCTGCGCCAGACGCTTGTCCAGGTCCGAGGTTTGCCCGACCACGCCTTGTTGCTGCTTGCTCTGATCCTGCAACTTACTCTCCAGCTGCTTGATTTGCAGCTTCAAGGCTTCGCTGTCGGAGGTGACGTTGGTCTGACTGGCGACCACTTTGCCGGAAATGTCCTGCAGGCGCCCTGCCGCTTCCTCACTGATGCGCGCGAAACTTTCCTGGGTGGCCACCAGTTGCTGCTCCATCAGCGAAATCTGCTGAAAGCTCCACCAGGCCAGGCCCGCGAAGGCAAAGAACAAGGCGCCCACCAGTGCCCACAACGGGCCGGTACTTGCTGCCTTGACCTTGACCACGGGCGGTGTGCGCGAATGAACCGAGGTGCGGGTGGTGGCTGGAAAATCATCGTCATCGAGGACGCCTGCACGCAGGCTCGGTACATCATCGAAGTCGTCGTTGGCATCGTTACGCATGGACATTGAGTCAACCTTTGTGAAACGCAATGGCGTGGATGCGGCGAGTATAACCCCCACTGCCGCACCGATTGACCCTCAACACCGTAGCGGGTTCAGTGTGTGCGGATGTCCTGGGCTTTCCACCAGCCGCAGAATTCATCAAGGGCAGTCCACAGGCTGACCTTCGGGTCGTAATCCAGATAATGCCGGGCGCGACTGATGTCCAGGGTGAAATTTTTCTTCATCACTTGCATGCCCAGCCGCGACAAGGTCGGCTCGGGGCGACCTGGCCATAACTTGCATACGCCTTCGTTCAGCGCCGCAACGCTGTAGGCCAAACCGTAGGAACGGTAGCGCGTAACCTGTGGGACTTCCATTTTGCGCATGACGTAATTGACCACATCCCACAGGGGCACCGGCGCGCCGTTGCTGATGTTGTAGACCTTGCCCAGGGCCGAGCCCCCGGCCAGCAAACTGCTGAGCAACGCTTCGTTGAGGTTTTGCACACTGGTGAAGTCAGCCACGTTCAGACCGTTGCCAACAATCGCCAGACGTCCCTTGCGCTGCATTTTCAACAGGCGCGGAAAGATGCTCATGTCACCGGCACCGGTGACGAAACGCGGGCGTAGCGCCACGGTTTCGAGGCCGAATTCCTGGGCGCCGAACACCTTTTGCTCAGCCAGGTATTTGGTGGCGGCATACGGATGTATGAAGCGTTTGGGCACTTGTTCTTCGGTCAAACCCAAATGATCGCGACCATCGAAGTAGATCGATGGCGACGACAAGTGCACCAGGCGTCTTACCCGTTGTTTAAGGCAGGCCTCGACCACATTTTCGGTAACCTGGACATTGCCTTGGTGAAAGTCCTGATAACGTCCCCACACACCGACGGCGCCGGCGCAATGCACCACGGCTTCAACGTCGGCGCACAGCTCCCGGGTCAATTGCGGATCGCCGAGATCACCCTGGATGAACTCGGCGCCACGGCGCACCAGATGCTCCACACCCTCGGCCCGGCGACCGTTGACCCGCACGTCCAGGCCCTGCTCCAGGGCGAAACGCGCAAAGCGCCCGCCAATGAAGCCGCTTGCGCCGGTGACCAGAATCTTCATGTATTGCTCCGAATATTTCGTTTTGCGTATTGCGTGAAGTCTTGACG
This sequence comes from Pseudomonas sp. Sample_24, assembly GCF_004307605.1. Lineage (NCBI taxonomy): Bacteria > Pseudomonadati > Pseudomonadota > Gammaproteobacteria > Pseudomonadales > Pseudomonadaceae > Pseudomonas > Pseudomonas sp. Sample_24. Next base: position 5,846 of record NZ_RCNW01000058.1, on the reverse strand, counting down.
TTGAACATCAGTCCAACGGCACCAACCATTGCCTGGATGCCAGCACCAACTGATCGGTCAGCAATCCCAGCAACTGACCACCATTACGCCAATGATGCCAGTACAGCGGCACATCGATCGGCTTATCTGGCAAAAGCTCCCGTAAAACACCGCGCTCCAGTTGTTCGCGGACCTGCAGTTCCGGCACCAGCCCCCAGCCGAGTCCGGCCTCGGTCAGACGGATAAAGCCTTCAGATGACGGGCATAAATGGTGTTCGAAGCCGCCATCGACGCCGAGGGATGCCAGATATCGATGCTGCAGAAAGTCGTCAGGGCCGAAAACCACTGCTGGGGTTCGCGCCAACTGGTCGGCGCGTACGCCTTGCGGGAAATGCCGGGCAATGAACGCCGGGCTGGCCAGGGCGCGATAACGCATCGCCCCGAGCAAAACACTGCGCGCACCGGCCACCGGTCGCTCACTGGCACACAGACACCCCGCCACTTCGCCGGCACGCATCCGTTTGAGCCCGACGGTCTGGTCTTCAACGATCAGGTCCAGCAACACATGTTGTTGCGCGCAGAAATCCCCTACCGCCTGCGCCCACCAGGTGGCCAGACTGTCGGCATTCAAGGCAATGCGCAAACGCTCCGGCAAACCTTCTTCATCCAATGCCGGTACCAGGCTTTGCAGATCCCGTTCAAGCAGACGTACCTGCTGCACATGGTTGAGCAAGCGCCGCCCGATCTCGGTCGGGGATGGCGGTGTAGCCCGAACCAGTACCGGTTGACCTACTCGTGCTTCGAGCAATTTGATGCGCTGGGAAATGGCCGATTGCGACAACCCCAACACTTGCGCAGCCCGTTCAAAACCGGCCTGCTCGACCACCGCCGCCAAAGCGGACAGCAATTTGTAGTCGAACATCAGTTCTCCTAATGAGCGATCAGCAATATTGGTTTTTCTTATACAGCGTGGTGCCCGAGAATGACCAGCAAGAACTGATGAACAGGAAATACCGACATGGCTGGCGAAACTTCATTGGCAACGTTACTGCGCAGCATGAGTCCGCAACTCAACGCTGGCGAATACGTGTTCTGCACCCTGCCCGACGGGCAATTGCCGACAGGGTTGGACATCATTGGCAGCTTCCGTGAACAGGAAGGCCTGACAGTCATTGTCGAACGTAGCCACGCCGAGCAGACCGGTTTGAGCTTCGACTACGTCGCGGCCTGGATCACCCTGAACGTGCACTCGGCCCTGGAAGCCGTCGGCCTGACAGCCGCATTCGCCACAGCGTTGGGCAAGGCCGGGATCAGCTGCAACGTAATCGCCGGTTACTACCACGACCACTTGTTCGTCGGCCAGGCCGACGCTGAACGCGCGCTGGAAGTGCTGCGCAATCTGGCTGCCAACGGGGAGTAAGCAATCATGTGGCAAAGCTATATGAACGGTCTGTTGGTGGCGTTCGGCCTGATCATGGCGATCGGCACGCAGAATGCGTTTGTGCTGGCGCAAAGTTTGCGCAGGGAACATCACCTCCCGGTCGCGGCCCTGTGCGTGGCCTGCGACGCGCTACTGGTGGCGGCCGGGGTGTTCGGACTGGCGACGGTCCTGGCACAGAACCCGACATTGCTGGCGATTGCTCGTTGGGGCGGCGCGGTGTTTTTGCTGTGGTATGGCAGTCAGGCACTGCGCCGTGCCTTTTCGAAGCAGAGCCTGCAACAGGGTGAAAACCAGACTGTGCGCTCACTGCGCGCGGTGATGCTCAGCGCTCTGGCGGTGACGTTGCTCAACCCGCATGTGTATCTGGACACCGTTTTACTGATCGGCTCCCTCGGTGCACAACAAACCGAGCCTGGTGCTTATGTGGTGGGGGCCGCGAGTGCGTCGCTGCTGTGGTTTTTCACCCTGGCACTAGGCGCCGCCTGGCTCGCTCCATGGCTGGCCAGACCGAGCACTTGGCGAATCCTCGATCTGTTGGTGGCCGTGATGATGTTTGCAGTAGCGCTGCAATTGATCATGGCCGGCTGATTTATTCCAAACGGCTGTGGAACCTCTATTCCACACAGTTGTTGCGTGGTTATGCCGCACCCCCGGTGCTATGATCCCGACCCTGCGCCGCAAAGAGTGTAAAACTCCCCGGCGCTTGTCTGGCCGCCCGTGATCGGCCTTGCGCTCACCGCACCTGACCTGATTAGGAGATCCACCATGGCTTTCGAATTGCCGCCACTGCCTTACGCACACGATGCACTGCAGCCGCACATTTCCAAGGAAACTCTGGAATATCACCACGACAAGCACCACAACACCTACGTCGTGAACCTGAACAACCTGGTGCCAGGCACCGAGTTCGAAGGCAAGACCCTGGAAGAAATCGTCAGGACTTCTTCGGGCGGCATCTTCAACAACGCCGCTCAGGTCTGGAACCACACTTTCTACTGGAACTGCCTGGCGCCAAACGCTGGCGGTCAACCAACCGGCGCACTGGCTGACGCAATCAACGCGGCTTTCGGTTCGTTCGACAAGTTCAAGGAAGAGTTCAGCAAGACGTCCATCGGCACCTTCGGTTCCGGCTGGGGCTGGCTGGTGAAAAAGGCTGACGGTTCCCTGGCCCTGGCCAGCACCATCGGCGCCGGCAACCCGCTGACCAGCGGCGACACCCCGCTGCTGACCTGCGACGTCTGGGAACACGCTTACTACATCGACTACCGCAACCTGCGTCCGAAGTACGTTGAAGCGTTCTGGAACCTGGTCAACTGGAAATTCGTGGCTGAGCAGTTCGAAGGCAAAACCTTCACCGCTTAAGCTCGATGCCAGACAAAAGAACCCGGCTTTTTAGCCGGGTTTTTTTATGGGGTACATCTGCTGGAGATTGGTTGGCTGGCAGGGCGCAATCACTGGCAAGCCAGCTCCCACAGGTTGCGTGGCGTATGCAGGCTCGCTCCTACAGGGATCGGAGTTTTCCCACGAAGAAACCCGCTATCACCCCCTTGCCCCAAAGCCACACCGGTCTAACATCAATGAAAGGAAAAAATCCCCACTTTCCCTCAAGTTGAAGGACCCAACTACCGACACAGTACCCATCGGATCAATAATCCAGGCACAGCAAATCGGCCAAGCTGCAGGCAAAATCCCTCACGGATGATTGTCCCTTTGACTGCCATCACGAGATTGCCAATACTCATGGCAACTTGATGCTACCCGCACGGAACAAGGAATAACCCTTTGAAGCTGGAACTCAAGAACAGCTTGTCGGTGAAGTTGCTCCGGGTCGTGCTCCTGTCGGCATTGATCGTCGGTGTGGTCTTGAGCTGCGCGCAGATTGTTTTCGATGCCTATAAGACCCGCCAGGCCGTTGCCGGGGATGCCCAACGCATTCTCGACATGTTCCGCGACCCTTCGACCCAGGCCGTCTATAGCCTGGACCGGGAAATGGGCATGCAGGTGATCGAAGGCCTGTTTCAGGACGATGCCGTTCGCCAGGCTTCCATCGGTCATCCCAACGAAGCCATGCTCGCGCAAAAATCACGCGAATTGCAGCATTCCAACAGCCGCTGGCTGACCGACGTGATCCTCGGCAAGGAACGCACCTTCACCACTCAATTGGTCGGTCGTGGTCCTTACAGTGAGTATTACGGCGACCTGAGCATCACCCTCGACACGGCCACCTATGGCCAGGGTTTTATCGTCAGTTCGGTGATCATTTTCATTTCCGGTGTACTGCGTGCCCTGGCGATGGGGCTGGTGCTGTACCTGGTTTATCACTGGCTGCTGACCAAGCCTTTGTCGCGGATCATCGAGCATTTGACCGAAATCAATCCCGATCGCCCCAGCGAACACAAGATTCCGCAGCTCAAGGGCCATGAAAAAAACGAGCTAGGCATCTGGATCAACACCGCCAACCAGTTGCTGGAGTCCATCGAGCGCAACACCCATCTGCGCCACGAAGCGGAAAACAGCCTGCTGCGCATGGCCCAGTATGACTTCCTCACCGGCCTGCCGAACCGTCAGCAGCTGCAAACGCAACTGGACAAGATCCTCGTCGACGCTGGCAAGCTTCAACGCCGGGTCGCGGTGCTGTGTGTCGGGCTGGACGATTTCAAAGGTATCAACGAACAATTCAGCTACCAGACCGGCGACCAGTTACTGCTGGCCCTGGCCGATCGCCTGCGCGCGCACAGTGGACGCCTCGGCGCCCTCGCCCGTCTTGGAGGCGACCAGTTCGCCCTGGTGCAGGCCGATATCGAACAACCCTACGAAGCCGCCGAACTGGCCCAGAGCATTCTCGATGACCTGGAAGCGGCGTTTGCCCTCGATCATCAGGAAATTCGCCTGCGCGCCACCATCGGCATCACGCTATTCCCCGAAGACGGCGACAGCACCGAGAAGCTGCTGCAAAAAGCCGAGCAGACCATGACCCTGGCCAAGACCCGCTCGCGCAATCGTTACCAGTTTTATATCGCCAGCGTTGACACCGAGATGCGCCGCCGTCGCGAGTTGGAAAAAGACCTGCGCGATGCTTTGGCCCGCGAACAGTTCTACCTGGTCTATCAGCCGCAAATCAGCTATCGGGATCATCGCGTGGTGGGCGTCGAAGCACTGATTCGCTGGCAGCACCCGGAACACGGGCTGGTGCCGCCGGACCTGTTCATCCCGCTGGCCGAGCAGAACGGCACCATCATCGCCATCGGCGAATGGGTTCTGGACCAGGCTTGCAAGCAGCTTCGCGACTGGCACGATCAGGGCTTCAGCGACCTGCGCATGGCCGTGAACCTGTCCACCGTGCAGTTGCACCACGCCGAGCTGCCAAGGGTGGTGAACAATCTGCTGCAGATGTACCGCCTGCCGCCGCGCAGCCTGGAACTGGAAGTCACCGAAACCGGCCTGATGGAAGACATCAGCACCGCCGCTCAGCACCTGCTCAGCCTGCGGCGCTCGGGTGCACTGATTGCGATTGACGACTTCGGCACGGGCTACTCGTCACTGAGCTATCTGAAAAGCCTGCCGCTGGACAAAATCAAGATCGACAAGAGTTTCGTCCAGGACCTGCTCGATGACGACGATGACGCGACGATCGTTCGCGCGATCATCCAGCTGGGCAAGAGCCTGGGCATGCAAGTCATCGCCGAAGGCGTGGAAACGGCCGAACAGGAGGCCTACATCATTTCCGAAGGTTGTCACGAAGGTCAGGGCTATCACTACAGCAAACCCCTGCCAGCACGGGAATTGGGTGCGTACCTGAAGCAGGCCCAGCGCAGTAACGCCGCGATCCTCTGAACCTGTGGCGAGGGAGCTTGCTCTCGCTGGCGGCCGGCATTCAGTCATGTGAATAAGAAATATTTCCAAGCACAACCCTTTACACATAATGCGAAAGATTTGCATTATGTCGCAGTTTTGCGCTCTCACAGCGCCTTATCACCTCCCTCTCGAAGCAGGATGTTCGCCATGATTCGTATGCCTCTGGCTACCGCCAGTCTGTTGGCCATCGCAATTTCCCTCGCCGGTTGCGGTGAAGGCAAGGACAAAGAAAAAGCTGTCGCACCTGCGCCGGCAGCCAGCACTGCTGCTACCCCGACTGCTCCAGCCGCTGCGCCTGCCGCTGCCGGTAAAGTCGACGAAGCCGCCGCCAAAGCCGTTGTCGCGCACTACGCCGACATCGTTTTCGCCGTTTACAGCGATGCCGAATCCACCGCGAAAACCCTGCAAACCGCCATCGACGCGTTCCTCGCCAAGCCGAACGCCGACACCCTGAAAGCCGCAAAGGCCGCCTGGATCGCAGCTCGCGTTCCTTACCTGCAGAGCGAAGTGTTCCGTTTCGGCAACACCATCATCGACGACTGGGAAGGTCAGGTGAATGCCTGGCCACTGG
>NZ_RCNW01000085.1:0-2591 GCF_004307605.1 Pseudomonas sp. Sample_24 | reverse complement strand
TTCATGGTGTCGCAGGCCTTGATGCCGAAAAGGTGCAACGTTTTACTTGAAACGGTCAAGGAATTGCCCCCTTTACAGGTGCTGGAGAAAAAAGGTGACGGATTATGCCATGACCGGACGGTTTCGCGTCGGCCGGGCTCGGGTTTGTCTGCGGCCCGGACAGCATTGCGCTGTTCGGGCCGTTGACTTTACAGGCGATGGCGAATGATGAACGCTCGAATCCGTTCTGCCGCTTCGACACACTCCGCCAACGGTGCAACCAATGCCAGGCGCACACGCCCCGCACCCGGATTGGCGCCATCGACTTCACGGGACAGATAAGAACCTGGCACCACCGTTACATGTTCCTGCGCGAACAAATCACGACAGAACGCTTCGTCATCACCCTCGACGTTCGGCCACAAGTAAAAACCACCGTCCGGGCGCTGCACATCCATGACCGGGCTTAAAATCTCCAACACCGCATCATATTTCTCGCGATACAGCGCACGGTTGGCGCGCACATGCACTTCGTCGTTCCATGCGGCAACGCTGGCCAGTTGCGTTTGCACCGGCATTGCGCAGCCGTGATAGGTGCGATAGAGCAAGAAGCCTTTGAGAATGTCGGCGTCACCTGCGACGAAGCCCGAACGCAAACCAGGCAAGTTGGAACGCTTGGACAGGCTGTGGAACACCACGCAACGCTTGAAGTCCTTGCGACCCAGTTCCACGCAGGCGCTGAGCAGGCCCGGCGGAGGGGTTTGTTCGTCGAAGTACAGTTCGCTGTAGCACTCGTCGGCGGCGATCACGAAGTCGTATTGGTCGGCCAGGGCGATCAGCTTCTTCAGCGTGTCGACCGGGATCAATGCACCAGTCGGATTGCCTGGCGAGCACAGGAACAGGATCTGGCAGCGTTTCCAGATGTCTGGCGACACAGCCTCGAAGTCTGGATTGAAGCCATTCTCGTCCAGGCATGGCAGGTAATGCGGCTTGGCCCCGGCGAGGAACGCCGCGCCTTCGTAGATCTGGTAGAACGGGTTCGGACTGACGACCAGCGCGTCATCGCCACGGTTGACCACGGTCTGGGTGAATGCGAACAGCGCTTCGCGAGTGCCGTTGACGGGCAGCACGTTGCGCGCCGGATCGATCCAGCCGTCTGGCACGCCGAAACGCCGCTCGCACCAGGCGGCGATGGCTTCACGCAACTCCGGGACGCCGAGGGTGGTCGGGTACACCGCCATTTTTTCCAGATTGCTGGCCAGGGCTTCGGCAACGAAGCTTGGCGAACGGTGCTTCGGTTCGCCGATCGACAGCGCGATAGGGCGTTTGTCGGGGTTGGGTGTGACGCTGCCAAGCAGGGCGCGGAGTTTCTCGAACGGGTAGGGCTGGAGCTGGGACAGAGCGTTGTTCATCGATAAATCTCGTTCGGTGTTGGGGCGGCGCTGATCCCTGTAGGAGCGAGCCTGCTCGCGATGGTCGTCATCGATGACACTGGGGGGCTGTTACCCCGTGGCGTCCTCGGGTCCATCGCGAGCAGGCTCGCTCCTACAGAGGGGCGGGCCGTTGTTAAGTCAGATGCTGATGCGCGACAGTTTGATATCGGGTTCCTGATTGACGCTCAACTGCTCGACGATCGCATCCTGCAACCGGCTGCACAGCAGCGGGTCGGACAGCGGGTGGTTGTTGGCGTCGGTGATGAAAAACACGTCTTCCACGCGCTCGCCGAGGGTCGCGATCTTGGCGTTCTGCAGCGACAGGTCGAACTCCAGGAAAATCGTGCCGATGCGTGCCAACAAGCCGGGACGATCAGGTGCGGTCAGTTCCAGCACGGTGACCGGGCGCTGCGCATCGTTGTGGATCGTGACTTGTGGGGCAAAGGCGAAATGCTTGAGCTGGCGCGGCACCCGACGCTGGATGATGGTCGGGTAGTTATCCGGATTGCGCAGGGCTTCGGTCAAGCCGTCGCGGATCTGCTTGACCCGAGCCGGGTTGTCGCCGATCGAGTCGCCGTCGGTGTCGAGCACGATGTAGGTGTCGAGGGTGAACTGGCTGCTGGAGGTGATGACCCGGGCGTCATGGATGTTCAGGTTGAGCTGGTCCATCGCGGCCACGGTCACGGCAAAGAAGTCGTGCTGGTCCGGTGCATAGATGAAGATCTGCGTACCGCCCTCGAATTCCCGCTGGGTGGTTTCCTTGATCAGCACCAACGGCCCGCCATCTGCCGGCTGCTGGAGGATCGCATCGCTGTGCCAGGCGACATCGCCGGCGGTGTGACGCAGGAAATAGTCATCGCCCAATTGTGCCCACAACTGCTCGACGTCATCCGGATCGGTACCGCCGCGTACCAGAATGTCCAGGGCGGCGCTCTGGGTCTGGCGAATCTGCTCTTCGCGATCCACCGGGTTCTCCAGGCCGCGACGCAGGGCACGCTTGGTCTCGGTGTAGAGCTGGCGCAACAGGCTGGCGCGCCAGGAGTTCCACAGCGTCGGGTTGGTGGCATTGATGTCGGCGACGGTCAGCACGTACAGGTAGTCGAGGCGGGTTTCATCGCCGACGGTCTGCGCGAAATCGTGGATCACCTGCGGGTCGGACAAGTCCTTGCGCTGGGCGGT
>NZ_RCNW01000050.1:0-2593 GCF_004307605.1 Pseudomonas sp. Sample_24 | reverse complement strand
CACTGCAGGGAACTTGCCAGCTCCATTGGTTACCCGAGTTTAATTTTTTTCGCAAGCAGGCCAATCACCGGCGCTGAAGCGGAGCATTCAAACAGATGAAATTAGAAAATGCCCTCTAAAGAGCAAGAGGCTCAGGCTAGAGCATCAGCTTGACGACAGATTCGTTGGGGTCGCGGGTTTTTCCGGCGGCTTTGAGCTCTGCGAGATAATCTTCCCAGAGTGCGTCATGACGTCGCCCCAGCTCGTAAAGATATTCCCAAGTGAAAAGGCCGCTGTCGTGGCCGTCGTCGAAGGTCAGTTTCAGTGCGTACTGACCGGCCGGTTCTACCTTGCTCAGTCCTACGTTGATCTTGCCAAATTGCAGGATGGGTTTGCCGTGGCCCTGGACCTCGGCGGAAGGCGAGTGCACGCGCAGGAATTCCGCGGGAAGGGTGTATTCCTCGCCAGACGCATATTTGAGCGTCAGGGTTTTCGAGGCCTTGTGCAGTTTGATGTCGGTGGGGATCATGACCGGGTATCCGTCTGTAGGCGTATGGTCAGCCACCTGTAGGAGCACGGCTTGCCGGCGATGGCGATTTCAAATGCGCCATCGCCAGCAAGCTGTGCTCCTACAAGGGGTCGCATGGCTTACAGGATATAACGGGACAGGTCTTCGTTCTGCGCCAATTCACCGAGGTGGCTGTTGACGTAGTCAGCGTCGATCTGGATGACCTTGCCGTCGTGGCTGCTGGCCAGGTCGCCGGCACTGAACGATACCTCTTCCAGCAGGCGCTCGAGCAGCGTGTGCAGGCGACGGGCACCGATGTTTTCGGTTTTCTCGTTGACCTGCCAGGCGATCTCGGCGATGCGCTTGATGCCGCTCGGCTGGAACTCGATGCCCAGGCCCTCGGTTTTCAGCAGTGCGCAATATTGCTCGGTGAGCGAAGCGTGCGGCTCGCTGAGGATGCGCTCGAAATCTTCCGGCGACAGCGCCTTGAGTTCGACGCGAATCGGCAGGCGACCTTGCAGCTCGGGCACCAGGTCGCTCGGCTTGCTCAGGTGGAAGGCGCCGGAGGCAATGAACAGGATGTGGTCGGTCTTGACCATGCCCAGCTTGGTGTTGACGGTGCAGCCTTCGATCAGTGGCAGCAGGTCGCGCTGCACGCCTTCGCGGGACACGTCGACGCCACCGGAATTGCCGCGCTTGGCGACCTTGTCGATTTCGTCGATGAACACGATGCCGTGCTGCTCGACCGCTTCCAGGGCCTTGGCCTTCAATTCCTCATCGTTGACCAGGCGGCTGGCTTCTTCGTCGCGCACCAGTTTCAGCGCTTCTTTGACCTTGAGCTTGCGGGACTTCTTTTTGCCCTTGCCCATGTTGGCGAACAGGCTTTGCAGCTGGTTGGTCATTTCTTCCATGCCCGGCGGCGTGGCGATCTCGATGCCGGCCATTTCGGCGACTTCGATTTCGATCTCCTTGTCATCCAGCTGACCTTCGCGCAGGCGTTTGCGGAACAGTTGGCGGGTGTTGGAATCGGCTGTCGGGGTGTCGTCGTTGCTGAAGCCCATGCGCGCCGGCGGCAGCAGGGCGTCGAGGATGCGCTCTTCGGCGGCGTCTTCGGCGCGGTGGCGAACCTTGACGATTTCCTGCTCGCGCAAGAGCTTGATGGCCGCATCGGCAAGGTCACGAATGATCGACTCGACATCACGGCCAACGTAGCCGACTTCGGTGAACTTGGTCGCTTCGACCTTGATGAACGGAGCATTGGCCAACTTGGCCAGGCGCCGGGCGATCTCGGTTTTACCGACACCGGTCGGGCCGATCATCAGGATGTTCTTCGGCGTTACTTCGACGCGCAGCTCTTCGGGCAGCTGCATCCGGCGCCAGCGATTGCGCAGGGCAATGGCGACGGCGCGCTTGGCATCGTCCTGGCCGATGATATGGCGATTGAGTTCGTGGACGATTTCACGGGGAGTCATGGACATAGTATTTAGCGGACCTCAAGCAAGAATGAGCCGTGGCGCGATGGCCTGCACGGGCTTACTCGGCGCAGTCCTGCTCCTCAATGGTCTGGGTGTGGTTGGTGAATACACAGATGTCGCCGGCGATGCCGAGAGCGGTCTCGACGATTTCCCGGGCCGACAGATCGGTTTTTTTCAGCAGCGCGCTGGCGGCTGCCTGAGCGTAGGCGCCGCCGGAGCCCATGGCGATCAAACCGTCTTCGGGTTCAACCACGTCACCGTTGCCGGTGATGATCAGGGACGCGTCTTTGTTGGCGACGGCGAGCATGGCTTCGAGGCGGCTCAAGGAACGGTCGGTACGCCATTCTTTGGCGAGCTCGACAGCGGCGCGGACCAGATGGCCCTGGTGTTTTTCCAGCTGGCCTTCGAAGCGTTCGAAGAGGGTAAAGGCGTCAGCGGTGGCACCGGCAAAACCGGCGATGACCTGGCCGTGGTACAGGCGACGAACTTTTTTCGCGTTGCCTTTCATCACGGTGTTGCCAAGCGAAACCTGGCCGTCGCCGCCCATGACGACTTTGCCGTGGCGGCGAACTGAAACGATGGTGGTCAAGGGAAGAGTCTCCACGCAGCGGGGCGAAAATGCCTTATGCCC
>NZ_RCNW01000404.1:0-20591 GCF_004307605.1 Pseudomonas sp. Sample_24 | reverse complement strand
AAATGCCGCTGTACGAAGGCGGGCCGGGGGAGGGTGACTGGAACTTCAACCGTTATCGCCTGCCGATGGCGCGTCACGTTGCGGTGTGGAAACAGACCGCGGAAATCCTGCCGCCATTGTCGCCGAGCGACCCGTCCAAGGGCATCGCCGAAGTGGTGATGATCCCGGTGGTCGGTGCCATCGGAAACGCTGTGGCCCATGCCATCGGCAAACGTGTCCGTGACTTGCCTATCACTTCTGCCCGCATCAAGGAGGCCCTCAATGGCTAACCGTCCGCTTCAACTGACCCTCAACGGTCAATCCGTCGGCCCGGTGGACATCCCTGATGACCTGCCGATGATCGATTACCTGCACGAGTACAAGAACCTCACCGGTTCGCGCCTGGGCTGCGGCCAGGGCATTTGCCACGCCTGCGTGGTGATCGTTGATAACCCGGACGGCACCAGCGAAGAAGTGCGCACCTGCATTACTGGCGCGCACTATTTCGAAGGCAAGAAGGTGCGCACCATCGAAGGCCACGCGACCCGCGACGAGCAGGGCAAGGTCACTGAACTGAACCCGATCCAGCAGCGCTTCGTCGACGAATTCGCCTTCCAGTGCAGTTACTGCGCGCCTGGCTTCGTCAATGCCGCGACGGTGCTGGTAGAGAAGCTGCAGCGACAGCCCATCGTCAAAAGCCAACTGGAAAAAGTCATCGAGGACAGCCTCGGTCATCACATCTGCCGTTGCACCGGCTACGTGCGCTACTACAGCGCCACGCGCAACGTGCTGACTGATCTCGGCCTGGTCAAGGAGGGTTAAGCATGAAACAACTACTTAGCCGTCTCGCGTTGACGGTCGGCCTGGCAGCGCCTGTGTTGCTGGCTCACGCTGACGATGCGCAGGTCAAGCAGGGCGAATACCTGGCCCGTGCCGCCGACTGCATGGCGTGCCATACCGCGCCGGGTGGCGCGCCGTATGCGGGCGGCCTGCCGATCGTCTCGCCGTTCGGCACGATCTACGGCACCAACATCACGCCGAGCAAAGAGCACGGCATCGGTTTGTACAACGATGACGAATTCTTCGCTGCGTTGACCGAAGGCAAGCGCCGCGATGGGGCGAACCTGTACCCGGCGATGCCGTACACCTCGTATCATTTGATCCCGCGTGCAGACTCCGACGCGATTCATGCCTACTTGAAAACCATCGCGCCGATCGAGCGCGCTGCACCGGTCACTAGCCTGAGCTTTCCGTTCAATGTGCGTCCTGGTCTGATGGGCTGGAACATGATGTACGGCAAGGACGTGAAGCTGGAATCCGCCGAAGGCAAGAGCGAAGCCTGGAAGCGCGGCCAGTACATGGTCGACGTGCTCGGTCACTGTGGCGAGTGCCACACGCCACGCGGTTTGCCTGGTGCGATGCAGATGGACAAGCGCATGACCGGTGGCGTTCTCAATGGCTATCTGGCGCCGAGCCTGTTGGCCACTGACCTGGCCGCGCGTGGCTGGAATCATCAGGACCTGAGCTCGTTCCTCAAGCACGGCATGAGCGCCCAGGGCACGATGTTCAACGAGATGTTCCCGGTGTTCCACAACAGCACTCAGGGCCTCACTGACCCGGATCTGGCCGCCATGGCCACCTTCCTGCTCGGCGATCAGCCGCCAGCGGCAAAAGTGCTGACCGACGTGCCACTGGAAAAACTCAGCGCCAGCGCCCAGCGCGGGCGTCAGGACTACTTGAACGTCTGTGCCGGTTGCCACGCGGTCGATGGCGAAGGCAAGCCACACATCGCCGTGGCCATGCGCGGCAATACCACGCTGCGCCTGGAAGATCCGCGCAATCTGGTGCGGGTAATCGACGACGGTATCGGTGAACAGAAATTCTCCGGGTTCGAGCACATGCAACCGATGCCCGGTTTCATCGAAAAACTCAGCGATGCACAACTCACCGACTTGCTGAACTACCTGCGTCAGGGTTGGGGTGGTCTGCCGGGCGACCTGGCGGTAAACGACGTGCAGAAGCTGCGGGCCGATGCGCCGCTCGAGCACAAGGCGCACTGACATGCAGCATCTCGATCTGCAAGTGGTGCGGCGGGCGCTGGAGTGGTCGTTGGCCGGGCAACGCGTCTGGCTGTGCACGGTGCTCGCCACTTACGGCTCGGCGCCCCGTGCGCCGGGTTCGCTGTTGGCAGTCAATACCGACGGCCAGTGGATCGGTTCGCTGTCCGGCGGCTGTGTCGAGGAAGACTTTCTTGAACGCGTCGCCGAGGGCGCGTTTGACGACGCCGTCGGCGTCGTGCGTTACGGCGAAGGTGACGATCCGCGCTCGCGGGTCAGCTTGCCCTGTGGTGGCGTGCTCGACGTACTGGTAGAGACGCTTGAATCTGATTGCGATGTTCAGGCGCATTTGCGGGAGCTGGAGTCGGCGCTATTGGGCCGACGCCGCTTGATCCGTGAAGTCGATCTGGCCAGTGGGGCGCGCAGTCTGCTCGATGATCGCGAGCAGGGTGTTCGCGTCGAGCGTGAGGTCGACCGTGTGCGGCTGCGCATCGGTGCCGCTCAGCGCTTGTTGCTCGCCGGCTACTCCAGCGTGGCCCAGACCTGTGCGGAGTTTGCCGTGGGCCTGGGCTTCGAAGTGATTCTGTGCGATCCGCGGGATGAAGTGCTGGAAGGCGTGGTCTTGGAAAACGTAGAGATTCGTCGTCAATTGCCGTCAGTGTTCATCGCCGATGGTGGCTGCCACAGCGACACGGCCGTGGTGGCGCTGACCCACGACCCGCGTATCGACGACTTGGCCATGATGGAAGCGGTACGCACCGAGGCGTTCTACATCGGCGTGATGGGCTCGCTGCAGACTTCGCGCAAGCGCTTCGAGCGCTTGCGGCGCATTGGTGGCTTGGGCGATGCCGAACTGGCGCGGATTCATGCGCCAATAGGCTTGAACCTGGGCAGCAAGACGCCAGCGGAAATTGCTCTTGCGGTACTGGCCGACATCCTGCGAATCCGCAGTGGTATCGCACGGGACAAGCTGTAATCACTGATCCCTTGTAGGAGCGAGCAGGCTTACTCCTACAAAAAAGGGGCCGCATTCAGCGACCCTTTTTTTGCATTAGTATCCGAACTTATCCCGCAGCCCGTAATACCAGGCGCCCAACGCCGCAAACGGTGTGCGCAGCAATTGCCCGCCGGGGAACGGGTAGTGGGGCAGGTCGGCGAACGCGTCGAAACGCTCGGCCTGGCCACGCAACGCTTCGGCCAGGACCTTGCCCGCCAGATGTGTGTACGTCACGCCATGGCCGCTGCAACCCTGGGAGTAATAGAGGTTGTCACCCAGCCGCCCCACTTGCGGCAGACGCGACAACGTCAGCAGGAAATTACCGGTCCAGGCGTAATCGATCTTTACATCCTTGAGCTGCGGGAAAGCCTTGAGCATTTTCGGTCGAATGATCGCTTCGATGTTGGCAGGGTCACGCGCGCCGTACACCACGCCACCACCGAATATCAGGCGCTTGTCGCCGCTCAGTCGGTAGTAATCGAGCAGGTAATTGCAGTCCTCGACGCAATAATCCTGCGGCAACAGGCTTTTCGCCAACGCGTCGCCCAAGGGCTCTGTGGTGATGACCTGGGTGCCGCAAGGCATCGACTTGGCCGCCAGCTCCGGCACCAGATTGCCCAGATAAGCGTTGCCCGCCACGATGATGAATTTTGCCCGGACTTTGCCTTGCGGCGTGTGCACTACCGGATTGGCGCCGCGCTCGATGCGTATCGCCGGCGATTGCTCATAAATGACGCCACCCAGCGACTCCACAGCCGCCGCTTCGCCCAGCGCCAGGTTAAGCGGGTGAATATGTCCGCCGCTCATGTCGAGCATACCGCCGACATATTGATCACAGGCCACCACCTCATGGATACGGCTTTTATCCATCAACTCCAGCTGCGTGTGACCGAAACGTTCCCACAGACGCTTCTGGGATTCGAGATGACCCATTTGCTTGGGGGTGATGGCGGCAAACACGCCGCCGTCCTTCAAGTCGCACTGGATATTGTATTTGGCCACGCGCTCGCGAATAATCCGCCCGCCCTCAAACGCCATTTGCCCCAGCAACTGAGCCTGCTTGGGGCCGACACTGCGCTCGATCACATCAATATCGCGGCTGTAGCTGTTAACGATCTGGCCACCGTTTCGCCCGGACGCACCAAAACCGACTTTGGCGGCTTCCAGTACCGTGACCTTGAAACCGTTCTCCAGCAAGAACAGGGCAGAGGACAGACCTGTGTAACCGGCACCGATTACACAGACATCAGTCTCAACGTCGTCCTGCAGCACCGGGCGAGGCGGAACCGCATTGGCCGACGCAGCGTAGTAGGACTCTGGGTAGGGGGTGTGCGCCATCCTGCAGCCTCTGTTTAATATATTTTACGAGTGCGTCGATCCTACCCGAGTTAAAAATCCACCGCCAGCCACCGGAAAATCTTCTTTGCAGCGGCAAAATTAAATATTTTGCATATTCATAGGGTTAGCTCGAAAAAAGGTGTTGACACCCCTCCGGAATTCCGTAGAATGCCGCCTCACAGCAGGCACGTAGCTCAGTTGGTTAGAGCACCACCTTGACATGGTGGGGGTCGTTGGTTCGAGTCCAATCGCGCCTACCAAACAAAATCCGCTCTGCTGGGCGGTCTAGAGGGGTTACCGGAAACGGTAACCCCTTTTTGCTTTTTGCGATTTGCAAAACACCCATCTCAGAACGCCAGTTCAGCGCGTCCCTCTAAAACATCATACCGCTCAAGCTACTGCATTGAACTCGTCGGCAGTGCGCCAGTCGGTGATTAAAGAAAAAAACGTTTGGCCGTGAGCAAAAAAACCGGAGAGTTTTCATGGGCGCGAAGAATCTCGAGTCGATGCGAAAGCTGAAAGCAACGTTGACGAGCGAACGTAGAAACAGGGAGTGGCCGGAGACAATTTGTTCTGTATGCGGCGAGCAATTTCGCTATCACTGCAACTGGTCTCCCGTACCCACCGCTTGCAGGCGCTGTCGAGCCGAAGGCAAGAATGCCAGCCTGGAGGAGAAGAAGGCTTCTGCACCTTCGATGCAGTCCAAATGACAATCATTTCAGCTCGATATTGAACTGCGACCATCAAACTTCATCCAATCAGAACGGGCGGCCAGGCGCATGACTTGGTTCATGAGGCAGGAGAGGTGTTGATGGGGAAGCGTGCGATGATGCAATTCTTTGCGGCTTACCTGTTCATTTGCCTTCTGCTTCAATGGGCTGTGGTTCAAGCATCACCGTGGATCGCCACTCATGTACTTCTAAGATGGATCCTGTAACGCTGTGACTCGGGCGTGATCTGATCCAAAGGAGTCACCAATGATCTCCGATCAAACGAACCAGCAGTCGTCCGAAAACAGGACTGTTTGGGATCAATATTTTTGCGCTGCGTTGATTGCCGAAAGTAATCTGACGGCACCTGTCGTCGGCGGTGCGACTCACGAAGACAGGCAGAATCTATTGATCGAAAGGGCCAAGGCCCTCGCCGATAAAATGATGGAAAACAGAAAATAACCAGAGCCCAGCCATTGCGCTGGGCTCTTCGTATCTGGCGTATGGACCGCTATGGCAAACCCGGCAGTTTCTCGCCAGTGCAATCCTTTGATTGATGGGCTACTACTGACAGGCTGATTCAACTCATCCTGAAAGGAGTGTCTCGATGCTGACTCACTGGCTTCTTGCGGCCGTGCATCTTTTAGCGGTTGTGCTGGGATTCTGGGCGGTTCTTGTGCGCGGTACGAATTTTCGACGTTTGGCGGCTGGCACGGGGGAAGTTCGCAGTGTGCTGATCGCAGACAACCTTTGGGGAATTTCCGCGCTCATTCTGTTGGTAACCGGTGGGATGCGAGTGTTTGGCGGATTTGAAAAGGGCACGGACTATTACCTGCAACAGCCGTTGTTTCATCTGAAGATGACCCTGTTCGTACTGATTCTGCTGCTGGAAGTAGCGCCCATGATCACGCTGATCAAATGGCGAGTAGCGCTGGCGCGCGGTACGGCGATCGAGGCTGGGCGGGCGAAGCTGTTTGCGCGCATCAGTCACGTTGAAGGGATGTTGATGCTGCTGATGGTCATGGCAGCCACTGGTATGGCGCGTGGCGTGACGTTTGGGTAACGAGTGTGGGGGGAGCGGCGCTGCATTTCGAGAATCTTTAGCCAGCCGTCGTTCCGGGGGTGAACGGGCTGGCTACTGACTGCATCAGGATTCAGGGAGTTTGCGGCTTGTCCGGAGCAGTCAGGCCAGCCTGAATGCGCTGATAGATCTCTTCGCGATGCACCGCAACGTCTTTCGGGGCGTTGATGCCAATCCTGACTTGCTGGCCGCTTACGCCGAGGATGGTGATCGTTATGTCATCACCAATGTTTATGCTTTCACCGACTTTGCGGGTGAGTATCAGCATGGTCTTCTCCTTGATTGCTTTCTGGGGCACCTGATTCGGACAGTGCAGAGGTCGGTGGTATGTATAGATTAGTGCGAAGTCTCACAATTTGGGTGCCTCTTTCTGACGCGCAGATGCAGCATTAATTCCCAAGGTGTAACTATACAGAGGCCGTAACCATCATTCTCGTTGTTTTGAGCCCATTTTGCGGCACTCGAGAAGTATTCATGGGTGCTAAAATCCGCGCTTTAAGCATTCAGAGGGAAACGCAGTGCGCAAAATGGTCTTGGTGATTGCAGTATTGGCGCTGGCGGGATGCGGTGAGGGCAAGCGAGTGGATGCGCCAAAGCCGCAGGCTACAGCGGTGGGTACCCCGGCTCAGGTCTCGGGTCCACAATGGGATCTGGAAGTGCGAGGTGAAACGCCGCAGGCGGTCAGCGATCTCAGCGGCTGGCTGATCGAGCATAGTTTCATGTCCAACGTGATTCGCGAAAACGGCAAGACCCGGATTCTGATGGGGCCATACAACTCAAAGGCCGAAGCCGACGCCAAGCAAGCGCAGGTGAACGCAGCGCTGGTCAAGGCGAAGAAGCAGAACATTGAAGTGTTGGTGCTTGAGCGCCCGGCAGTTCAGTAATACCGTTTGGCGCTGCAACAAAGCCTGCGCTAGAAAACAAAAAAGGCCTCGGATGGCGGATCCGAGGCCTTTTTTCATTCAGAAAGCATTTAACCGCAGGCTTTCATATCGACTGAGCCGACAAATTCATTGCCGCGCCCCATGACGCACGCCACGCTTTGATTTCGCTGACGTTCCCAAGCCTGGACCGGATAGGTTTTATCCCAGGCTTCATACAGTTGCCGGTCCTGTTTCGACAAGCGCAAGCCGTACTGTTTGCTCATGTAGAAGTAAGTCCGGGCGATCATCCCGCGAATGGATGGGCGCGGCATGACCTTTTTCGCCTTGAAATCAACTTGAGTCAGGCAAGAACCGTATTGGCCTGATTGCTCCGGCAGCCAACCGAAACTGAAGTTGCTGCGATCGCCATTGACCTCGCCGATGCTCGGCACCAGGTTATGCAAGTCTGCCTCGGCTTTCTGATAAACGGGGTCATACCGTGTGCAATTCTTGCGACCGCCTTCCTGCCAGCACTGGCGCTGATGACCAATTTGCCAGGCTGGAACAATATGCTCCCACTCGATACGCGAAGCACGTTTGGCGTTTTTGCGCGGTACATACCCGCAGGCGGCGAGGTTCACCCGGTTACCTGTGTATTTGCAGCCGCAATAAAACTCGGTGGATTGCGGCGCATACAACTTCCAGGCGACTTTCTTGGCCTCGCTGAAAGTGCGTGGAGCATCGGCATGGGCGCCCATGGTGAACAGCAGAAACAGCAAAGCGAAACAACGGACACTCATTGACTCAGTCTTCCTTCGGCACAACCCAGAAAATCTGCACACCGCCGTCATCGCGATAGGCGAGGGTGACGTTGTCGTTTTCATCGATTTCTTCGAGCAAACGTTCCCACTCATCCACCGGTTCGTCCGGGAGACGGAAAATCAGCGCAGCCTTGGCTTTTTGAGCGGTGGGGGAGTTGATGATTTTCTGAACGCGCGTGCCCATGCGTACATAGGAGTCAGGTGAGGCAGAAGTGGTGTCCACGGAATTATCCTTATTAAGCTGTACGTGCATACAGTATTTAACTGTAGGCATTTTCGCAACTGCTTAAAATTCAAGAAAATCCTCTGACAGCGATTTATTCCGTTTGGTGTAGGAAGAAGGGATTTTTTTGTCAGTCGTTAGATGCGAGCCACTCGCCGACGCAGGCGAGTGGCTTGTACGGTGCCCGACCGGATTCAGTGGGGCGAGGGCGAATCAGTATTCCCAGAACATCCGTTGCAGCTCTTTGCTGTCGTTGGTCTTGGTCAGTGCGACCATGGCCAGGATGCGGGCCTTCTGCGGATTCAGGTCATGCGCCACGACCCAGTCGTACTTGTCGTCAGGCTGTTCAGCGTTGCGCAGAACGAAACCGCCAGCGTTGACGTGAGAAGAGCGGATGATCTGCACGCCATCCTTGCGCAAGGCTTGCAGGCTTGGAACAACTCGCGAAGAGACAGAGCCATTGCCGGTGCCGGCGTGAATGATCGCTTTGGCACCAGACTGAGCCAGTGCCTTGTAGGCGGTATCGCTGACGTTGCCATAGGAATAGGCAATTTCGACGTCAGGCAGGCTCTTGATGGTTTTGATGTCGAATTCCGAATCCATGGTGTGGCGCTTGGCCGGCAGGCGGAACCAGTAGGATTTGCCCTCGACCACCATTCCCAGCGGCCCCCAGGCACTTTTAAACGCCTCGGTCTTGATGTTGATCATCTTGCTGACATCGCGACCCGACTGGATTTCATCGTTCATGGTCACCAGTACGCCTTTGCCCCGCGCTTCTTTGCTGCTAGCCACCGCCACCGCGTTGTACAGGTTCAGCATGCCGTCAGCCGACATTGCGGTGCCCGGGCGCATGGAGCCGACGACAACGATCGGCTTCTCGGTCTTTTCCACCAGATTCAGGAAGTAGGCAGTTTCTTCCAGGGTGTCAGTACCATGGGTGATCACGATGCCATCGACGTCTTCGCTGTCGGCCAGTTCGGCGACGCGGCGACCCAGTTGCAGCAGGTTTTCGTTGGTGATGCTCTCGGACGCGATCTGCATCACTTGCTCGCCGCGAACGTTGGCCACCTGGCTGAGCTCCGGAACGCCGGCGATCAGTTTGTCGACGCCGACTTTCGCGGCTTGATAAGTGGCGCTGTTGGCAGCGCTCGCACCCGCGCCGGCAATGGTGCCGCCGGTGGCCAGGATCACCACGTTTGCCAGTTTCTGTTGGGTTTCGACTTCTTTTGCCTGAACGGCAGTCGGTAGAAGCAGCAGGAGGGCCAATGCGCCCGGAACAAAGGTCTTGAAAGCAGATGTCATTATTTTTCTCTCTAGTAGTGACGGTGCTGATGCAAGTTCATCTAGATGCGCCCCCGGCGGATCTGAACGCCAGGGGTGCTTGAGAAGAGCAGAATCCGTACCAATTACACTTCGTATTGAGAAAGCTGTTCAAGTAACTGATTTGTTTAAAGATTCAAACAAATTTTCAACGCGGTTCACCGCGCTGTCGTCCGGGTTTCCGACTGATTTTGAGTTTGTCGTTCGGCTCTCCGAAAGTTTGTTTAAGCGTGGGTTGTCGAAGAGCGTTAAAGAAATCGCTGCGCACGCCGATCTGTCCTTGAGGAATCATTTTTTCAGGGAGTTCACATGTCGTTGACCGTCGGTTTTCCAAATGCGTCCGTGATAAACATCGGTGGTAAAGCGCCGTCGACGGTCGCGACATTGACTGACGAGACATCCGAATCTTCGACGCAGCGCCTGGGGCTGGAAGGGGGCGATAAAAAGTCGGTAAGTCTAAGCGGCGGCGCTCAGGGCAGCGAGAAAGCGCAAAGCACCGACAGCCAGCAAAGCATTGCGGTGCAGATGTTGCTCAAACGCATGCAGGAGTTGCAGCAACAACTGCGCGAGCAACAACAGCAATTGGCAGCAACCCAAGCCGCGTCGTTCCAGTCGGCAGAAGCCAAGGCCACTGCCGTCATGTCGATTCAGGCACAGATTGCCGATACGTCTGCGGCATTGATGCAAGTGGCGGCCGCGCTGGCGAAAGAGCTGACAAGCTCTGGAAACGTGATCAGCACTACGGCGTGAGCGGCTACCCTGACAACGTTCCACAGCATTGACAAATCTCGACAAGATTCGCATAGTCCGGTCTACGCAAACGTTTGCGCGCCTTCACTGATGGGTTAAAACCATCGGCGAAGGCCTCGCAGCTTACGTCAGCGCAAGCGTTGCTCACAATAATCATAAGATCGGAGTGAACCCATGAAGCTGCCATTCGCTGGACGTCTTCTCGCTGTCGCAATGCTGGCTGCTGCATCCGCCGCGTTGCCTGTCTCTTCGGCTTTCGCCGAAACGCCTGAAAAACCTAAAGTCGCCCTGGTCATGAAATCCCTGGCCAACGAATTCTTCCTGACCATGGAAGATGGCGCCAAGGCCTACCAGAAAGAACACTCCAGTGAATTCGATCTGATTTCCAACGGGATCAAGGACGAGACTGATACCGCTGGCCAGACGCGCATTGTCGAGCAAATGATTCTGGCCAAGGTCAATGCGCTGGTGATCGCTCCCGCAGACTCCAAGGCCATGGTTCCTGTGATCAAGAAAGCCATCGATGCCGGTATCACCGTGATCAACATCGACAATCAGCTTGATCCGGCCGTGGTCAAAAGCAAGAACCTCAATGTTCCATTCGTAGGCCCGGACAACCGCAAAGGCGCGCGGCTGGTGGGTGAGTACCTGGCCAAGCAGCTCAAGGCGGGTGACGAAGTCGGCATCATCGAAGGCGTGTCCACCACCACCAACGCTCAGGCCCGCACTGCCGGCTTCAAGGATGCGATGGAAGCGGCGCAGATCAAGGTCGTCTCGGTTCAGTCCGGTGACTGGGAGATCGACAAGGGCAACAAAGTCGCCGCGTCGATCCTCAGCGAATACCCGCAAACCAAAGCCCTGCTGGCCGGTAACGACAGCATGGCGCTCGGTGTCGTGTCGGCGGTACGCGCCGCGGGCAAGGCCGGCAAGGTTGAAGTGGTCGGCTATGACAATATCAACGCCATCAAGCCGATGCTCGCTGACGGGCGCGTGCTGGCCACGGCGGATCAGTTTGCCGCCAAGCAAGCGGTGTTCGGCATCGAGACCGCGCTGAAAATCATCAAGGGCGAGAAAGTCGACAGCAGCGCCAGTGGCGTGATCGAGACGCCGGTAGAGCTGGTCACTAAAAAGTAGTCCTCTGGCGACACAACGGTGCTCGCCCGTCCGGGCGAGCACATGGAGAGTTCTTATGTCCGTTCGCGACCCGAACGCTGTCCTTTCGGTCAGCGGCATCGGCAAAACCTATGCGCAACCGGTCCTGACCGGCATCGACCTGACGCTGATGCGCGGGGAAGTGCTGGCGCTGACCGGTGAAAATGGCGCTGGCAAAAGCACCCTGTCGAAGATCATCGGCGGGTTGGTCACGCCGACCACCGGCCAGATGCAATTTCAGGGGCAGGACTATCGCCCGGGCAGCCGCACCCAGGCTGAGAATCTGGGCATTCGCATGGTCATGCAGGAGCTCAATCTGTTGCCGACCTTGTCGGTGGCGGAAAACCTGTTTCTCGATAACCTGCCGAACAACGGCGGCTGGATCAGCCGCAAGCAACTGCGCAAGGCGGCGATCGAAGCCATGGCACAAGTCGGGCTCGATGCAATCGATCCGGACACGCTGGTTGGCGAACTGGGCATCGGTCATCAGCAAATGGTCGAGATTGCCCGCAACCTGATCGGCGACTGTCATGTTCTGATCCTCGACGAGCCGACCGCGATGCTGACGGCCCGTGAAGTCGAGATGCTGTTCGAGCAGATCACCCGTCTGCAAGCGCGTGGCGTGTCGATCATCTACATTTCCCATCGCCTGGAAGAACTCGCCCAAGTCGCCCAGCGCATTGCAGTGCTGCGCGACGGCAACCTGGTGTGCGTCGAGCCGATGGCCAGTTACAACAGTGAACAACTGGTCACCTTGATGGTGGGGCGGGAGCTGGGCGAACACATCGACATGGGCGTGCGCAACATCGGTGCTCCGGCATTGACGGTCAAGGGCTTGTCTCGCGCCGACAAAGTTCGGGATGTGTCCTTTGAGGTGCGTGCCGGAGAAATCTTTGGTATTTCCGGATTGATCGGGGCAGGGCGCACCGAGTTGTTGCGGCTGATCTTCGGTGCCGACGCCGCAGACAGCGGCACCGTAGCGCTAGGCTCTCCCGCGCAAGTCGTCAGTATTCGCTCGCCGGTGGATGCGGTTGCCCACGGCATCGCCCTGATCACTGAAGACCGCAAGGGCGAAGGCTTGCTGCTGACTCAGTCGATCGGCGCCAACATTGCCCTGGGCAACATGCCGGGCATCTCCAGTGGCGGGTTCGTCAACAAAGATGACGAAACTGCACTGGCCCAGCGTCAGATCGACGCCATGCGCATTCGCAGCTCCGGCCCGGCGCAAGTGGTGTCCGAGCTGTCCGGTGGCAATCAGCAGAAAGTGGTGATCGGCCGTTGGCTGGAGCGTGATTGCTCGGTCCTGCTGTTTGACGAACCCACCCGTGGTATCGACGTCGGCGCCAAGTTCGACATTTATGCCCTGCTCGGCGAGTTGACACGCCAGGGCAAAGCGCTGGTGGTGGTCTCCAGTGACCTGCGCGAATTGATGTTGATCTGCGACCGGATCGGCGTGCTCTCGGCGGGGCGTCTGATCGATACGTTCGAGCGCGACAGTTGGACTCAGGATGATTTGCTTGCCGCCGCTTTTGCCGGCTACCAAAAACGTGATGCGCTGCTCAACGAAGTCGCGCCTAGGGATCTTTCATGAAAACCGTATCTGGCGTCGGTCCACGCAGTGGCAATTTTTACGGCTTGGGCACTTATCTGGGGCTGGCCGGTGCCTTGCTGGCGATGGTCGTGCTGTTCTCGCTCCTGAGCAGCCATTTCCTGTCCTACGACACCTTCAGCACCTTGGCTAACCAGATTCCGGACCTGATGGTCCTGGCGGTCGGCATGACCTTCGTGCTGATTATCGGCGGCATCGACCTGTCGGTGGGTTCAGTGTTGGCGCTGGCGGCCTCGACGGTCAGTGTGGCGATTCTCGGTTGGGGTTGGAGTGTGCTGCCGGCAGCGTTGCTCGGCATGGCGGCCGCAGCCCTCGCGGGCACCATCACCGGCTCGATTACCGTGGCCTGGCGCATTCCATCGTTTATCGTTTCCCTCGGCGTGCTGGAAATGGCACGCGGGGTTGCCTATCAGATGACCGGATCGCGCACGGCGTACATCGGCGATGCGTTTGCCTGGTTGTCCAACCCGATCGCTTTCGGGATTTCGCCATCGTTTATCATCGCCTTGCTGATCATTTTCATCGCCCAGGCCGTGTTGACCCGGACCGTGTTCGGTCGCTACCTGATTGGCATCGGTACCAACGAAGAGGCGGTGCGGCTGGCCGGTATCAATCCAAAACCCTACAAGATTCTGGTGTTCAGCCTGATGGGCTTGCTGGCCGGTATCGCCGCGCTGTTCCAGATTTCGCGACTGGAAGCGGCGGACCCGAACGCCGGCTCCGGCCTGGAGTTGCAGGTGATCGCCGCCGTCGTCATCGGCGGTACCAGCCTGATGGGTGGACGCGGTTCGGTCATCAGTACTTTTTTTGGCGTGTTGATCATTTCCGTGCTGGCGGCCGGCCTGGCCCAGATCGGTGCCACCGAACCGACCAAGCGCATCATCACCGGTGCGGTCATCGTGGTTGCGGTGGTGCTCGATACCTACCGCAGCCAGCGCGCAAGTCGGCGGACCTGAGTCATGGCAACGATCAAAGATGTGGCAGCGCTCGCGGGTATTTCCTACACCACGGTTTCCCACGTGGTGAACAAGACTCGGCCAGTCAGCAAAGAAGTGCGGCTCAAGGTGGAGGAGGCGATCAAAACCCTCGACTACGTCCCCAGTGCCGTGGCGCGTTCCCTGAAGGCCAAAACAACGGCCACCATCGGTTTGCTGGTGCCCAACAGCCTCAACCCGTACTTCGCCGAGCTGGCCCGGGGTATTGAGGACTTTTGCGAGCGTAACGGCTACTGCGTCATCCTCTGCAACTCCGACGACAACCCCGACAAGCAACGCAGCTACCTGCGCGTACTGCTGGAAAAACGTGTCGACGGACTGATCGTCGCCTCGGCCGGTGGCGACAGCGGCCTGGCGCAAGGTTTGGCTGGCGTGCGTACACCCATGGTGATCGTCGACCGTGGTCTGGAGGGCGTCGATGCGGACCTGGTCCGTATCGACCACGAGTACGGCGCTTATCTGGCGACCCGACATCTGCTGGAGTTGGGGCATCGGGATATCGCCACCATCAGCGGTCCGGCAACCACCAGCGTGGCGCAAATGCGTTTGGCCGGTTTTTGTCGTGCCTTCAGCGATGCGGGCCTCGCGGTGCCGGGTGACCGAATGCTGGAAAGCGATTTCACCAGCACCGGCGGTTACAACGCCGCCGCGATCTTGCTGGAGCGCAATCCGCCCAGCGCCATTTTCGCAGCCAACGACATGATTGGTATCGGCGTGCTGCGCGCAGCGGCCGAGCGCAATATTCGTGTGCCGACGCAGTTGTCGGTCATCGGCTTCGACGATATCCAGATGAGCCGCTATGTCTATCCGGCGTTGACCACGGTCGGGCAGTCAATCCTGCAACTTGGCGAGATGGCGGCCGAAGTGCTGCTACGGCGAATCGCAACGCCGGATCTGGCCACCAGCCAGCGGATCGTCACGCCGAGCATTGTCATGCGCGAATCGACCGCGCCCCTGACCGGCCTGTTTGCGCAGTTCCGCTAACCCGGCGTGCCGCTGAAATCGAATGAGTGAGTATTGATGTATGCCAGCAAAAGTAGTGGTGATAGGCAGCTTGAACATGGACCTGGTGACGCGGGCGCCGCGATTGCCGCGCGGCGGAGAAACGCTGATCGGTGAGTCGTTTGCCACGGTTTCCGGTGGCAAGGGCGCCAATCAGGCTGTGGCCGCTGCGCGACTGGGCGCACAGGTGTCAATGGTCGGCTGCGTCGGCAGCGATGCCTATGGCAAAGAACTGCGCGAGGCTCTTTTGGCCGAGCAGATCGATTGCCAGGCCGTCAGCACCGTCGAAGGCTCCAGTGGCGTGGCGCTGATTGTGGTCGATGACAACAGCCAGAACACAATCGTGATCGTCGCAGGCGCCAACGGTGCTCTGACACCTGCGCTGATCGGTTGTTTCGATGCGGTGCTGCAAGCTGCCGATGTCATCATCTGTCAGCTTGAAGTGCCGGATGTCACGGTGGGCCACGCGCTCAAGCGCGCTCGAGAGTTGGGCAAAGTGGTGATTCTCAATCCGGCACCCGCCAGTCAGCCATTGCCGGCGGATTGGTATGCGAACATCGATTACCTGATACCCAACGAAAGCGAGGCGTCGGCCTTGAGTGGCTTGGCGGTGGAGTCTCGGCAAAGTGCAGAAGCTGCCGCGACGCGATTGATCGAAATGGGGGCCGGCAAGGTGATCATCACCCTCGGCGCCGAGGGCTCGCTGTTTGCCGATGGAAAAAGCTGTGCGCATTTCCCGGCGCCTGCGGTGAAAGCGATTGATACCACGGCGGCCGGCGATACGTTCGTGGGTGGTTTTGCCGCTGCACTGGCCGGCGGCCAAAGCGAAGCTGAAGCGATTCGCTTCGGTCAGATTGCCGCGGCGTTGTCGGTGACCCGAGCCGGCGCGCAACCCTCGATTCCTACCTTGTCCGACGTTCAGGCATTCAAGACATCATGAAAAAAACACCGTTGCTCAATGTCGCACTGTCGCGCCTGATCGCATCGCTGGGCCATGGCGACATCGTGGTCATCGGCGACGCTGGTCTGCCGGTGCCGCCAGGCATCGAGCTGATCGACCTGGCACTGACCCATGGCATCCCGGATTTCGTCAGTACCCTGAAGGTTGTGCTCAGCGAAATGCAGGTTGAAAGTCATGTGCTGGCGCAGGAAATCTTCGAGAAGAGGCCAGCGGCACTGACAACCCTGGATGCCCTCAATGCGGAAGGGGCGCTGGGGCGGCGCGAGTTGCTCAGTCATGAGCAATTCAAAGTCCTCACCCGGCAGGCACGGGCAGTCGTTCGTACCGGGGAATGCCAGCCGTACTGCAATGTTGTGCTGATTGCCGGGGTCACGTTTTGATTCGCATGGAAAGGGTCGACCTGATCATCGACACCGACCCTGGTGCCGACGATGTGGTGGCCTTGTTGTTGGCGCTGGCGTCGCCTCAGGAGTTGAATATCCTTGCTTTGACCACGGTCGCCGGCAACGTGCGCCTGGACAAGACATCACGAAACGCGCGGCTGGCGCGCGAGTGGGCAGGGCGCGAGGACGTGCCAGTCTACGCCGGCGCGTCTCGGCCGCTGATGCGCACGCCTATCTATGCCGAGGACATCCACGGCAAGGAAGGGCTGTCGGGTGTTTCTGTTTACGAGCCGAAAGCCGCCCTGGCCCAGGGCAATGCGGTCGCCTACCTGATCGATACGTTGATGTCGGCCAGCCCCCACAGCATCACTATTGCGATGCTTGGACCGCAGACCAATCTGGCCTTGGCGCTCATGCAGCAGCCGGCAATCATTCAGGGCATCAAGGAAGTAGTCATCATGGGTGGTGCGCACTTCAATGGCGGCAACATTACACCGGTAGCCGAATTCAACCTGTTCGCTGACCCGCATGCGGCCGAAGTGGTACTCAACAGCGGTATGAAACTGACGTATCTGTCTCTGGATGCAACTCACAAGATCCTCACCAGTGACGAGCGCCTGAAGCAGATTGCCGCATTGAACAACCAAGCCAGCCAATTGGTAGGCGATATCCTGAATGATTACATCAAGGCCGACATGGAGCACTACGATATTCCGGGCGGTCCGGTGCACGACGCCGCGGTCATCGCCTGGCTGCTCAAGCCGCAGCTGTTTAGCGGCCGCGCGGTCAATGTGGTGATCGACAGTCGCGAGGGGCCGACTTTCGGGCAGACCATTGTCGACTGGCACGACCGCCTCAAAGCGCCAAAGAATGCTTTCTGGGTTGATAGCGGCGACGCCCAGGGGTTCTTCAATCTGCTGACTGAGCGCCTGGGTCGTCTGAAGTAACGTTCATTGCTGCAGATGCATGCCGGTGCAGCTTATTCCTGCGCTGATTTTGTCGCGCCCTTTTGGTCTGCCAGGTGCTTCTCGAAAACCTGTTCTATGAAGGATTGCGCAGCCTCGGTCCCCAAGTCTCTGACCAGCAGGTCGATGCCGATGATGACAAGTTCCTCCGTAGAGCCTGGGCTGTAAGAGCTATGGCCGTCCTGCCACTTTGCTTTGATGTCGGCGTCGATACTTACAGTGGTCATGATGGCGCTCGTACGGTCGGAAGAGTCTGAGCCTCGAGTTAACCATTTCGTGGCGCTTTTGGCACTCCGACTTAGGCATGAGCGACGGGCTATGCGACACTTGGTCTTTGATCACCATTCAAGGACTGCGCTGTGCAGATCGATTTGAACACTCCTGACGGCTTGACCCTTGAAGCCGTTCGCCAGCTGTTGGCGTCGGCCAGTGATGATGAGCATACGCAGCTGCGCGTGACCAAGGGCGGCATCGCCTATATTTCATCGGGTGTTGTGGGTGGTAGCGACATCGACGGCCTTCTGTTTCGCCTGGAAACGTGGGCTAAAGGGTCGGGATACGTCGGCCTGGTTGCGGCCAGCGACGAAGTCTGGGTCATGCAGATTTTCAATGCATTGAAAGAGAACTGGCCACGACCGGCATTCGATTACATCGACGTGTATTGAGCCTTGTAAATATTCAGTCACGATTGCAGGGTGAAGGGTGTGGCAATGCTCAGGCAAACTTGCCGTTTGTCCGCGGCGAAGGGCAGGGTACCTGGCCTCCCTGTGAAACCAAACGCCGGATTGGCGGTCGCACGATCTCAGCTTAACTAATGAAAAAAGGAGGCTTCATGCCTTGGAAGCTCGCGTCATTGGGTACTTTGTTGGCCGCTGCCACGTTGGCCGGTTGCAGCACCGGCACCACCGAGTCGGCAACAGACCCTGTCACGACGACTGACACAGGTCACAGCCGTTGCGAGGCCAAAGCGGCCGAGTTCACCATCGGCAAACAAGCTTCGCCCGAGTTGCTGGAGCAGGCGCGTACGCGTGCCGGCGCGCAGAATGCGCGGTTCCTGCTGCCGACCGATATGGTGACGCTGGAGTACCGCTCTGATCGCTTGAATCTCAACACTGATGCCAATCGGGTCGTCACCCGCGTCAACTGCGGCTGATCACCCCCAGGCTTTTGCATTGACCACAAAAAACCCCGTCACATGGACGGGGTTTTTTTAGTGCGCCTGGAAATTACTCTGGGCGAACTTGAGCAGCTTGCATACCCTTTTGGCCTTTCTCAGCCACGAAGGAAACGGTTTGGCCTTCTTTCAGGCTTTTGAAACCGTCGCTTTCGATAGCTTTGAAGTGTACGAACAGGTCGTCACCGCCACCTTGAGGAGTGATGAAGCCGAAGCCTTTTTCATCGTTGAACCATTTAACGGTGCCGGTTTGGCGATTAGACATGGTGTATCTCCAAGAAACATATATTTTCAGTAGTACTGTGCTGCTCAGGCCAACTGGGCACACCGGGGTATCATAGTCGAAATGTGCGCTTTGGCACCCCCCCGCAGGTGCTGTTTGCCCTGCAGTCACGCTTTCTTTGTTGCCTGATATGGCTGAAAGCCCCGATTTAAAAGGCTTTCAGCCGAAAGTAAAGACGATAAAAAAAGCTGTAAAACCTGCATAAATTGTAGGAAAACGCGATTTTCAGAGGCTTTTTACCGGCTCAAATCGCAATTCAAGCCCGTTTCAAGGCTCACTTTTTCGCCGGAGCGTTGGCCTTGCACTTGGAAATCTGAGTCAGGGCCTGCTGTTTCAGCGAGTCGCTGGCAGTGTTGTCCATCAAGGACTGAAGGTCCTTGGCCGGGTACGATTTGATTGCATCGGCACCACAGGCGCAGTGAGACTTGGCCGCCGCCGCACCGATCTGCGGCGTGGCCGCTTCAGTGCACTGGGCCATGTATTTTTCGCGCTCGCCCTTGGGCCAATCGGCGTGCGCAGCCAGAGGCAACAGCAGAACGATAGGTGCGACTACAGCGAACAAACGATTCAGACGCATGCCGGGATGCTCCTTGTGGGGTCAATGTCTTTTATCTGAGGGGTAAAGCGCGAATCAAGTTCAGCACTCTGGCACAAAAACGCCATATTTGCCTTGGCTGAAAACCACCCACAGTCACGACCGTTCATCTGTGCTAGCATGCCCCGCTCAGGTTTTTCGTTGCTGGCTCCGGTCGACCTTCAGTCCCGGACGCGGCAACTGCCTGAATAACCCTGATTTGAATCCCAGTCACTCTGGTTCGGTTTTCCGGTTGGCCGCAAGGCTCCTGCCGCTGTAAGGCAGGCGTTCGTCATTGAATGGCCTGGACCGGATCTTGTACTGGCTCATCCCAACCCACGTGACCTTTGGTAGGGGTCACCACTAGGAGAGGAGGCGCCATGCCAACTATTACTCTTCCCGACGGCAGTCAACGTTCATTCGATCACCCGGTCTCCATCGCCGAGGTCGCCGCATCCATCGGTGCCGGTCTGGCCAAGGCCACCGTGGCCGGCAAGGTCAATGGCAAACTGGCCGATGCCAGTGACATCATCGACAGCGACGCTACGCTGCAAATCATCACGCCAAAGGATGAAGAGGGGCTGGAGATCATTCGCCACTCTTGCGCGCACCTGGTCGGCCATGCGGTCAAGCAGCTGTATCCGAGCGCGAAGATGGTCATCGGGCCGGTCATCGATGAAGGCTTCTATTACGACATCGCCTTCGAGCGTCCTTTCACCCCGGACGACATGGCGGCCATCGAACAGCGCATGCAGCAGCTGATCGAGAAAGATTACGACGTGATCAAGAAAGTCACTCCGCGCGCCGAAGTGATCGAAGTATTCAAGGCCCGTGGCGAAGACTACAAGTTGCGCCTGGTCGAGGACATGCCGAACGAGCAGGCCATGGGCCTGTACTATCACGAAGAATATGTCGACATGTGCCGTGGTCCGCACGTGCCGAACACCCGTTTCCTGAAATCCTTCAAGCTGACCAAGCTGTCTGGCGCCTACTGGCGCGGTGACGCCAAGAACGAGCAATTGCAGCGCGTCTACGGCACCGCTTGGGCTGACAAGAAACAGCTGGCGGCGTACATCCAGCGCATCGAAGAAGCCGAGAAGCGCGATCACCGCAAGATCGGCAAGCGCCTGGGCCTGTTCCACACCCAGGAAGAGTCGCCGGGCATGGTGTTCTGGCACCCCAATGGCTGGACCCTGTACCAAGTGCTTGAGCAGTACATGCGCAAGGTTCAACGCGACAACGGCTACCTGGAGATCAAAACGCCTCAGGTTGTCGACCGCAGCCTGTGGGAAAAGTCCGGGCACTGGGCCAACTACGCCGACAACATGTTCACCACTCAGTCGGAAAACCGCGA
>NZ_RCNW01000138.1:0-2607 GCF_004307605.1 Pseudomonas sp. Sample_24 | reverse complement strand
GTATAGCTGGAGAGCAAATTGGTGAAATATTATATAGGGGCGCTTTGCTATGACTGAGGTTGTATTGGCCTACATTGCGCTAGTTTCAATGATATGCTTATTTTTTGCATTATGCTGGATATTTTTGTCCTCTTACTTATATACCGGGTTGATTGAAAAATATCTTAGAAAAAGTAAGTTTGTTGCGATTAATCGAAAAGGTTTGTCAGGCTTGGGGTTGCTAGGCTCAGTTGTTAGAAATTGTTCAATTGCTTTAATGTTTTTGATTCCTAAGTTTTGCGAGAGACGAGGCCTTATTGAAGAAAATGAATTGGAGAATCTGCCGCTTCATCTCAAGAGAAAGTTGTTAGCGCCGTGGATCACTGGCGGCGTATTCTTTTTTACGATTTTCCTTTATTCGCTTTATGTCGTTTGGGCCTAAAGCGAGTTTTGAGGCGGATTTCCTTGGGTTGGCCTTGCTCGGATCTGCAATGCAGCAATGGACTTAATGGTGAGTCATACATAACGAAGGGCTTGGACGGATGGCTCGTGGAAAATTCAAGTCAATAGCAAGAAAGTGCAGATGCTGTGGCGCATTAAATGAAGAAAGAACAAGAGGGATTAAAATCGGTCTCTGTTATGGATGTAGAAAGTCCAGGCATGAATCAAAAAAAGAAACTGTATCGCGGGTACATAAAAATCGATTAACGATCGTGCTCGGTTTAATTTCCTTTATATTTTTATCATTCGCCGGTTATGCGATTTGGTTTGAGTATCTCGTGCTACCTTATGGAAATCGCTTTCATTCAGAATTGTTGGAGTTCAAAGGTTTGGATGTTGCTGTGCCAGCACTGTCGTTGATTCTGCTCTCAGTTGGTACGATATGTGGCGCCGTAGTCAATCACTATCGTTCCTCTTGCAAGCAGCTATTTAGGGATGTAATGAAAGTCAGTCTGTGGGCTGGGTTTATTTTGTATTTTGTATCTATTTTCTTTGGCAAAGAACTGCGCTATAGGCTGTTTGATTAGAGTTGGCAATGTCCTGCACTGAACCCAACTCCCAGTAGGCAGGAAATGGGGCCTACCCCTTGGGCTGCCAGTGGACAGCAAATTGGCAAAATAGTAGCGTCGCGCCACTACCCTCAACTCTGTAACGGACTACACATGCTCACTCTCGCTCCAGCCTGAAGGAAAAGGGGGCACATTTATTAGTGGGTTAAACTCGAAATAAATCCGTCTCCATTTTTCATTTTTCTGATCGAAACGAAGTACCGTTACTACGGCATGGCCACCTGTCCTGGAATTTAACAGTGTTTTCCATGGATGATTAAACCGTAATGCGGATTAATTGAACAACGGGTTGCAGTCTGGGGTCGTTGGGTAGTAATCCGCCCCACCCGTCAGGAAGAGCGTACTTATGAATTGAGGGTGAAACTGGCGGTTTAACGACACGCTGAGTTGCGCGCGGCCTGAGTCGAATGTCCCACCTGTCAGGATTAGTATCGTTAAGAATAGGGGCTGTGCGGGTTCTGTTTTGAGTTGTAGAAGACTTATTGACGTCCATTTTTTTATGCGCAAGCGCGCTTAGGTTCTTGGAGGTGTCGGGCGTTTTGCCAAGGTTTGTTGTTGTCGCAGGAGCGTTTGTTTGCTGTGTGTTTGGAGGGATAGGCTGTGTGGTTTTCTTTACTGTTTTTATTGCTTTGGTTTTTTTTATACTGCCTAGACTATTCTTAACTCTGGATAAGGCGTTGGATACATTTGATTGGTTGAAAATTCTACGCGCGATAAGAAGAAGCTTTGCTTTACCCGTCGGGTCTGCATAATTGATTGGATCATTTTCGCAATAGGCATATGCGTTAAAGCCACCCTCTCCGAACGGGCTTAAATGATCCGGGCTGAGAAATCGCATCAAAACCGGACTAAACGCCCGATATCCGTTCCCCAAAAAATAATTTCCCGTCAGCGGATCCCTGCGCTCACCATTAAAGCCAAGCATGTTGAGTAGCCCACTTGTAAAGGGGCTATGTCCATAAGGCAAGTAGGCGAAAGATTGTGGTTGATGATTGGTCTTGAGCGTCTGCAATACCGAGCGTTGTTGATCGCTGGCCAGAAGTATGGTGTGGGACACATCACCCTCACTCTGCAGCTGCGCCAACAATTGGTCGCTGTGTTGGAGGATGGAGTGGCTTGTCTTCCCCTGTATCTCTGTGCAGAGGCGATTTCTGCAGTAGAAGTGCTGACGCTCTTGCTCGCCTTGCATCACGTTACCGACCAGCTGGTCGAGGGCATCATGGCGATATTGGCACAGTAGAGTTTCGCTTCGGGCAGTCATGGGTGAACACCTCTGAAATCCCAAGTGAAGGCGTTCATTATTGAATAACTGGCGAGGTAGGGGTACTAGCAGAACTGATAGGTCTACTCAAGCAGCAGGTTGGCAACTGCAATGCGCAATGTCTCGACAACAAATGCTCATATCACTGGATATCTTTCAAATAGTCCTTTAAAGCGATGAGTGGCGCATCAATCTGCTCCATCGTCTGGATACCTGCTAATTCAGCCGCCAACCTCCCCAACTCCCGCCCCAACGGCTTATCCACACCCCCAACAGCCTCCAACGCCTACCCAACAC
>NZ_RCNW01000381.1:0-2607 GCF_004307605.1 Pseudomonas sp. Sample_24 | reverse complement strand
ACAAGGCGTTTCTAGATATCCTCACCCACTTCCGCTTCCCGCGTTTTGCCGGTGCTTTAGGCTGGGCACTCAAACCCCTTATAGCTCATCGGCTGCGCCGTGAGTTCGCTGGCGTCAATTCGGTCGCCACTTTGCAGGACAAAGTCGAGGTTTACGTCGACCACACCATTGAACGCGCCACCGATGGGGTCACCTATTCCGGTGTCGAGCAGTTCAAGTCCGGCAGCGCCTATCTGTTCATTGCCAATCACCGCGACATCGTGATGGATCCGGCCTTCGTCAACTACGCCGTGTACCACGCCGGCCTGCCGACCCCGCGTATCGCAATTGGTGACAACCTGCTGCAAAAGCCCTTTGTCAGTGACCTGATGCGTCTGAACAAGAGCTTCATCGTGCACCGTTCGATTACGGGTCGCCGCGAGAAGATGGCGGCGTATCAACTGTTGTCAGCGTATATCAATCATTCGATCCGTAACGATTGCGCCTCGATCTGGATCGCCCAGGCCGAAGGCCGGGCCAAGGACGGCGATGACCGTACCGAGTCGGCGATCCTCAAGATGTTCCACATGAGCCGCAAGGACGAACCGTTCGGCGAAGTGATCCGTTCGCTGAACCTCACGCCTGTGTCGATCAGCTACGAATATGACCCTTGCGACCAGGCCAAGGCCCGCGAGCTCTACATCCGCGCCACCACCGGCACTTACACCAAGGCGCCGGGCGAAGATGACGTGAGCATCGCCAAGGGCATCACCGGCTACAAGGGCCGGGTGCACGTGAACTTTGCCGCGCCGATCACCGAGCTGTTCGAAGACACCAAGCAATTGGCCGTCGAAATGGACAAGCAAATTCTGGGCGGGTACCGCTTGTTCCCGGTGCACTACCTGGCTTATGCACAATGGACAGACGCCGACCCGCAATTGCAGGTACCGAGCGCTGCCGAGATGTTCGCGGCGGACGAATTGGCCAAGGCCCAGGAGCAATGGCAGCAACGCCTGGACGCTTGCCCTGAAGAGCATCGTCCGTACCTGGTGCTGCAATATGCAACACCGGTGCGCAATCAGTACCGGGTCAAGGCTGGACTGCCGTTGTAAGCGGTTTCGGCTGGATACGATAACGGCGCCTTCGGGCGCCGTTTTTGTTGAATCTAGACTTGCGTGCTGATCCACGACACCAGCAATGCCAGCCCCATGCAGGCGAAGCCGAAGCTGTAGAAAAACCGGTTCATGCGCAGGGTGGCCCAGTCCAGCGTCGGTTCTTCGCTGGGGCGACTCTCGCGTTGCGCTTGCAGATTGGCCATCGCGCGTTGTTCACGACGACGGGTGGCATGCAGCAACCAGCCGCCCGGAAAGGCGAAGAACAAGGCCAGCAGATTGATCAACTTGGCGGGATGGGCGGTAAACAGCGTCATCAAATGCAGCGACATCACAAACCTCAAGCAAAACCGGTGTGGCGAGCGCCAGACCGACGACCGCGGCGCGGATTCTACCGAAAGCCTCTGTACCTGCACTCCCCTTTACGACAAATAACGAAACAAATGACCAATGGCTGTCCTGCGTCACAGCTTCGTCATCTGCATCGGCGAACATGCGCGCCTCGAAACCGACACGGACTGCGTCATGCTTCACGCCGAAAACCAGGATCGCCTCTATCTCATCGCCCACAACGACGAACAACAAACCCTCGTCGGCAGCCTCGCCTTCAATGTTCAGGACCGCCATTGGCTGGTGTATTGCGCACTCGGCGGCCACCAACATGCGGATTTGCCGGAGGCGGATTTGCTGACCGGAGTCAGTGTGCTGGACTTCTACTCGCAAGCCGCGTGATACCTCGCCCCCTGCAGGAGCGAGGCTTGCCCGCGATCGCGCACTGTCAGTCGACAACAATGTTGAATGTCATGCCGCCATCGCGAGCAAGCTCAGCTCCTACAGGGAAGGGTGTACATCAGACATGAAAAAGCCCGGGACCATTGCTGGCACCGGGCTTTCTTACATCTTGCGAACGCTTATTCGCCGAGTACCTGACCCACGGTCGGGTCCTTGAACAGACGGGTCAACGCATCGCTCAACACATCGCTGACCAGCTTGGTGTTGGTTTCCTGGTTCGGCGCCATGCCGAAACGCTGGTCCAGGGACGCACCGTAGCGACCGCTGTAGCGACGGTTGGCGTTCTGCACATCGGAGCGGAAAGTCGCGCCAATAGTGGCCTCGGTCACATACATGCCCTCTTTAGGCGACTGATACTTCAATTCAGCCAGGGTCACGGTGATTTGCGGCGCGTTCGGCGCGTTGGTGCTCGGGGTGAACCCCAGCAGCCGCACGGCCGCTTCGGCCTGGGCTTGCAGTTTCGGCAGGATCTGCGCGCCCTGCACGGTAATCGCGCTGGTTTCCGGATACAGACCGCCGCGGGTACCCAGGGTCGGCGACGGACGACCGTCGACTACACGCACCACCACCGGCTGTCCGTGGCCGACCGGCGCCAGTTGGGCCGTCAACTTGGGTTCCGGGTTCAGTTGTTGCGGGCTGTGGGCGCAGCCGACCAGCGTCAAGCTGGTCACAGTGATCAAACCGAACAACAGGCGTTGCAACATGCTCTTCTCTCCAGAATCAG
>NZ_RCNW01000084.1:0-2608 GCF_004307605.1 Pseudomonas sp. Sample_24 | reverse complement strand
TTCTTCCAGAACGGCGCGCGGGTTTTCAGGTAGTCCATGACAAAGGCGCAGGCATCGAACGCCGCCTGGCGGTGGGCGCTGGCGGCGCCAACGAAGACGATCGGCTCACCCGGTTCCAGCGCGCCGATGCGGTGCAACACTTGCAGCTTGAGCAACGGCCAGCGCTGCTCGGCTTCGAGGGCGATCTTGCCCAAGGCTTTTTCGGTCATGCCCGGATAGTGTTCGAGGAACATCCCGGCCACATCGAGGCCATCATTGAAGTCGCGAACGTAACCGACAAAGCTCACCACCGCGCCGACGCCGACATTCGCATCGTGCATGGCGTTGACTTCAGCGCCGGGATCAAACGCCGTGGATTGCACACGAATGGCCAAGATTCAACCTCCGGTCACGGTCGGAAAAAACGCCACTTCATCGCCGTCGCTGACCGGTTCGTCGAGTTGGCAAAGGTCTTCATTGCGCGCGCACATCAGATTCTGCTCGCGGAGCACCTCGGCGCCGTCGCGCTGGGCCAACAACACTCGCACGTCATTGACGGTGGCGAAGTTGCCCTCGACGTTTACCGAATCCACACCCAATGCTTCCCGATACCGGGCAAAAAATTTCACAGTGATATTCATGACGGGTCCGCCTGGAAATGCCCGCTCTTGCCGCCGACTTTTTCCAGCAAGCGTACGCTTTCAATGGTCATGCCGCGATCCACGGCCTTGCACATGTCGTAGATCGTCAGCGCCGCGACGCTGGCGGCGGTCAGGGCTTCCATTTCGACACCGGTCTGCCCGGACAATTTGCAGCGCGCGACAATTCGCACGCTGTCGTCACCTTCGGCACTGAGCTCGACTTTCACACCCGTGAGCATCAGCGGGTGGCACAGCGGAATCAAATCACTGGTTTTCTTCGCCGCCTGAATGCCGGCAATGCGCGCTACCGCAAATACATCACCCTTGGGGTGACCGCCACTGACGATCATTTGCAGGGTTTCGGGGAGCATGCGCACCAGCGCTTGGGCCGTCGCCTCACGGAACGTCACGGCTTTTTCAGTGACGTCGACCATGTTGGCGCGACCTTGGGAATCGAGATGAGTCAGCACGGGATTACTCCTGATCAGGAGCGTCGATTGTAAACCTGCGGGTCAATTTTCCGCACGCACGATTATCGGACGTCCCCCTGTAGGAGCGAGCCTGCTCGCGAAAAACTCAAGAACAACGTGGTCATTCAGGCAATACGCATTATCGTTCACGTCCATCGCGAGCAGGCTCGCTCCTACAGGGGTTATATGTCGGGCATAAAAATCCGGGCGGCTTTGTCGGCCGCCCGGTTTGGGTGAAGGATTACAAATGCGATTCGGCGTATTCGGCCAGGATCGAACGAGGCACCCCTTGCAGGGTGATGTGCACCCCGTTCGGGAAATCCTTGAAGCGCTCAGTGAGGTAGGTCAGCCCGGAACTGGTCGCGGACAGGTAAGGGGTGTCGATTTGCGCCAGGTTGCCCAGGCACACCACTTTCGAACCGGCGCCGGCACGGGTGATGATGGTTTTCATCTGGTGCGGCGTGAGGTTCTGGCATTCATCGATCAGGATCAGACTCTGCTGGAAGCTGCGGCCCCGAATGTAGTTGAGGGATTTGAACTGCAACGGCACTTTGCTGAGGATGTAGTCGACGCTGCCATGGGTGCTTTCGTCATCCATGTGCAAGGCTTCGAGGTTGTCGGTGATGGCGCCCAGCCAAGGCTCCATTTTTTCCGCTTCGGTGCCGGGCAGGAAACCGATTTCCTGGTCCAGGCCCTGCACGCTGCGGGTGGCGATGATCCGCCGGTAACGCTTGCTGACCATGGTCTGCTCGATCGCAGCCGCCAGTGCCAGAATGGTTTTACCGGAACCGGCAGCACCGGACAGGTTGACCAGGTGGATATCCGGATCCAGCAAGGCGTAGAGCGCCAGGCTCTGGTAAATGTCCCGTGGTTTCAGACCCCAGGCTTCCTGGTGCAGCAGCGGCTCCTGGTGCAGGTCCAGGATCAGCAATTTATCTTCCTCGATCTCCTTGATCCAGCCGACAAAACCTTGCTCGTCGATGATGAACTCGTTGATGTGCACCGCCGGCAGGTTGTCGATCAGTTGCACCTGATGCCAGGTGCGTCCATGGTCCTGGCGGGTTTCGACCTTGCTCACGCGGTCCCAGAAAGAGCCGGTCATGTTGTGGTAGCCGTTGGGCAGCAGCGACACGTCGTCGACCAGTTGGTCGGTGCTGTAATCCTCGGCCGCGATCCCACAAGCTCGGGCCTTGAGGCGCATGTTGATATCTTTGGTGACCAGCACTACCGGCAATTTCGGATCGCGCGCGTGCAGGTCGATCAACTGGTTGATGATGATGTTGTCGTTCAGGTGCTCGGGCAGAATGATGTTCGGCTCGGCACGCTTGCTCATCAGAATTGACAGCAAGCCCTTCGGCCCGCTCTTGCCTCGCTGGATCGGCACGCCCTGTTCAACGTCCTCGGGTGAGGCATCGCCCAGGGTCTTGTCGATCAGCCGGATGGCCTGACGGCATTCGGCGGCAACGCTGTGATGGCCGCTCTTGAGCTTGTCCAGCTCTTCCAGCACGGTCATCGGGA